>JBDSVV010000131.1:0-5425 GCA_039927035.1 Ornithinibacter sp.
CATCACCGGATGAAGCAACACGGCCGGTGGCGCTACACCCTCGAACCCGACGGGGTCATCACCTGGATCTCACCCACCGGCGAGAAACGCGTCACCCTGCCCGACCACACCCACTGGCCACCACCGAGGCCCCAGCCCCACGGCATCCCCGCGGTGCCCGCACCGGATCGACACCCCGCACTCCCACCCTTCTGACATCCACTGGCGGCTGTCACCCCTGGTCGCTGGGTCGTGAGCGGGTCACCTTCGTCTCTCCCCGGCGCTTCTTCGCGGTGAGGCGCCTCTCCTTGGATCCCCGCGTCGGTCTCGTGGGTCGTCGCGATGGCGGCGGTGGGGCCAGCGCCTCACGGAGCAGCTCGGCCATCCGGTCCCGAGCCGCCACCCTGTTGCGCCGTTGCTGACGGTGCTCGGACGCGGCGACGACGAGCCGCCCGTCAACGAGTCGCGACTCGAGCGCCGCCAGTGCCCGTCGGCGCTGAGCTTCGCTCAGCCACGGGGACCCAGCCAGGTCGAGCTCGAGCTCAACCCGACTGTCTGCGGTGTTGACTCCTTGCCCCCCGGGCCCGGAGGACCGGGAGAAGCGCTCCACCAGGTCGCTCGAGGGGATCGTCAGGCCCGCGGAGACCCCGGGGCCGGGCGCGATCGTGAGGTCCATCAGGTCTCCTCGGGCTCCGGCGGAGCCTCGGCTCCCTCGGCGTCATCCCGATCGGCCCACTCGAGCAGCGGTGCAATGTCGAACACGGCGTCGTCGATCCCGCGGTGGAGGTCGCCGAGCGCGGCATACCGCTCAGGCACCGTGGCGATGGTGAGGTCTCGCGGCTCGACGTCGTCGACCTCCTCCCACCGGATCGGGGTCGAGACGGTGCCGATCGCGTTGCCGCGCACCGAGTATGCCGCGGCGATGGTGTGGTCGCGCGCGTTCTGGTTGTAGTCCACGAAGACGGCGCCCGGGTCGCGGTCCTTGCGCCACCACGTCGTCGTCACGTCGTCAGGCAGGCGCCGCTCGACCTCTCGGGCAAACGCCAGTGCTGCCCGTCGCACCTCGGAGAACCCGTGGTCAGGAACGATCCGGACGTAGACGTGCAGGCCGCTTCCCCCGCTCGTCTTGGGCCACCCCACCGCGCCGAGCTCGTCGAGCACCTCGTGCGACGCGCGCGCCGCACGCCGCACCCGGTCGAAGGGGGCATCCGGCATGGGGTCGAGGTCGATGCGCCACTCGTCGGGCTTCTCGGTGTCGGCGCGGCGGCTGTTCCAAGGGTGGAACTCCACGGTGCTCATCTGCACGGCCCAGATGACGTCGGCCAGTCGCGTCACGCACAGCTCGTCTGCGTGCAACCCGTAGCGGGGGAAGTGCAGCCGTACCGTCTCGACCCACGGGGGTGCCCCTCGGGGCAACCGCTTCTGGTGCACCTTGGCACCGTCCACCCCGTCAGGAAAGCGGTGCAGCATGCACGGCCGCTCGCGCAGGGCATTGACGATGCCGTCCCCCACCGAGAGGTAGTACCGAGCCAGGTCGAGCTTGGTCTCGCCGCGCTCGGAGAAGTAGACCCGCTCGGGGCTCGAGATGCGCACGTCGAAACCATCGACGTCGAGGACGACGGGTTCCCCGAACTCACCCTTGCGCGAGGCCATGCAGACACCGTATGCCGTGCGGGTCGCGTCAGGCGGGCACGCACTCTGCTCGCTGCTGAGCGCGGCCCAGCTCGCCGAGGCGCAGCACGAGGTCGAGAGACTGCCGGGCTGCAGCCAGGTCACCGACACCGTGGGCCTGGGCGAGGTGGAGCAGGGCCTCCAGCGGTGCTGCGTCCGCGCGGGCCACGGCCATTCGGAGCGCGGCGCCCATCGCGAGCCGAACATCCAGCACTGGCCCCCGGTCGCCGAGGAGTGCGGTGAGCTGGCGATGCAGTCGCAGGTCCGCACGGCTGGGCGCCCACGTCGGGACCGGGACGCCCAGTCGCAGCAGGCTCGCAGCGAGGATTCCCCACACCACGGCAGCGTGATAGCTCGTGGCGGCAGCCCGGTCGGGGTCGCTCCCGTCGTGTGCGAGGGAGGGCAGGGTTCCGTGCCGGCGCTCCTGCGCTGCCAGCACCGTGAACGCACAGCGCGCGGCAGCGGGCATCGGTGCGCCCATCTGCGGCCAGACGAGCAGGAGCTCGCCGGCGAGGTCCATGTCTCTGGCTGCCACGGCACCGGCCAGCAGGGACTCCGCGTCCGAGCACACCTCGTGGGCGCGGCGCACGGGAGGGCAGCGTCGGGTGCCCAGGTGGGTGGCGTACATGACGGAGTGCGTGAAGGCGTAGGCATCCAGCCGGGAACCGGCGAGGACGTCTGCCGGCGAGCCCAGGGCAGAGAGGTGCAGGGCGGCGCGTTCGGTCCGCAAGCGCGGGGGGAGGCCGAGCAGATGAGCGAGCCAACACCGTTCGAGCACCCGGTGCGGCAGGCTTTCGCGGTCTGCAGTGACCGCCCAGGCGTCGCGCAACGCGCGATCCACGTCTGCGCGTCGTGTCGCGGTGCCATGCGCGCAGGCCCACGACGGGCCCCGGGTGAGCAGCACGTAGGCGCTGGCGAGGTCGGCCACGTGCACCGGGTTCAGCGCGATCCGCGCTGCCAGGACGGGGTCGCCGACCTCGTGCCGAACCCGCGTCCGTAGGGCCGCGGTCGCCTCCTCCACTGCGGCTCCGGTGGCGGGGGCCCCGGCGCACTCGACGACGTGCACCAGGAGCGCAGCCTCGGCGGTCACCTTGGGAAGGAGGGGCGAGGAGGACCGCTGGGCCATCCCGAGTGCTCGGGCCGTGGTCCCGATGGCGCGCAGGAGGGAGCTCCGCAGTTCCTCGACACCGGTCGGCGGGGCTGGGGTGCCCCCCTCGAGCACCCCAGGCTCAGCCGCCGAAGCCACCCTGTGCGACCTCTCCCGGGATGTTTCGCACGCCCCCCCGGATGACCTCCCGTGACAGGTGGTCCACCGGGATGCAGATGTCGTAGAGCCTCCAGTTGATGACGATGCCGATGGTGTCGCCGACCTCGGCGGCCTGACCGGCGTACTTTCCGAGCACTTCTGCGGCAGCCGAGAAGTTCACGACGTTCGCCTCCAGGAGTGCCTTGCTGACCTCGGACTGCAACGGACTGCGTCCCATGGCAGTGCCCCTTTCCCTCGGGCCCGCGAGGACCCGGACCGAGATCTTCGGTCCGGTGGTGAGGAGGGTCTGCTGTCCCCGGTGATACACGGGAGCGGTCAACCGTTGAGGCCCGCCGCCACGAGGGAGGGCCGGGCGAAGTCGACGATCCGGCGGGCAGACCGATCCGGATCCGCGCCGGGCGCCAGCGACGAGGGGCCGGGCATCGGTGGTGAGGAGTCGCAACAGGTCCATGGCCGGATCCACCGACCGCAGCGCGCCGTGTACGAGCGCACTGGCGCCCGCCTCGCGCAACGCGGCGGCCACCGCAGCCTCGACCGCGCAAACGTGGTCGCCAGCACCGCGCATCGCGACGCGCACGGCATCGAGCACCCGCCCGACCTCGCGCTCGACGAGAGCCTCGGCCAGCGAGGCACGAGAGCCGAATTCGGCATAGCGCGTCTGTCGGCTCACGCCGACCTCATCGGCGATCGCGCTCATCCGCACCGCAGACCATCCCTTCCCGGCCGTCACGCGAGCCGCGACGTCCAGGGCGCGTTCGCGCAGCGCAGCCCTGAGGTCTCGGTGGAAGCTGCTCGGGCTCATCCGCCCGCCACGACGGGGACGAAGTCCCTGCGCTCGCGCACCCCGCAGTCCGGGCGTGCCCAGTCCGGGTCGATCGTGCTGATCGGTGTGCCAGCGGGCCACCCCTCGTCAGGGGCTCCTCGCACCTCGTCGTAGACCCAGCCGCACGAGGGGCAGGCCAGCCGAGCGGATGGCGGCTGGACGGCATCCGCTGCTGCAGGCTCGACGGGCTCCCCGTGTGCCACTCCTGCGCCGACGCGGTTGACCCGGGACAGGTCGCCGCCCACGTGGGCGAGCACCCTCGGGTCCATCACCCGCCGCCAGATCCACGGCACCCAGCTGAGGACGACCATCCCGGCCTACCCGGTCGGCAGCACCGGGGCCTGCGGGTCGTCACGCAGGCTCTGGTAACGCCGCGTCGGGTTCGCGTGGTGGTCGCTGTGTCGCTGCAGGTGGTAGAGGAGGACGTTGGTGCCGATGTTGTTGGAGTTCCAGCTGTGCCGGGCGTCGACGTGCTCGTAGCGCCCGGACGGCAGTCGCCGGCGCAGCAGCCCGTAGTGCTCGAGGTAGTTCACCGACTCCAACAGCCAGATGCCCACGACCGCCTTCACGAGCAGCCAGGGCAGCACACCCCACCCGCCGACGACCAGCAGCACCGCCCACAACCCGAGCGTCATCGCCCACGCGGTGAGGATGTCGTTGGCGGGGCCCCAGACCCGCAGGCCACGGCGGCGCAGCCGGTGCGCCTCCAGCCCCCAAGCGCTGCGCAGCCCGCCGACCACTGTGCGGGGCAGGAAGCGCCACACCGACTCACCGAGCCGGGCGCTCGCAGGGTCCTCGTGGGTCGCGACCCGCACGTGGTGGCCGCGGTTGTGCTCGATGAAGAGTGCCCGTATGCCGGTTGGGCCAGGGCGATGCGCGCCAGCCGTCGCTCGTGGCGCACGGTCTTGTGGCCAAGCTCGTGGGCGATGTTGATCGCGACGCCACCGACGATGCCGACGCCGAAGGTGAGTCAGATCGTGTCGACCACGGACAGTCCGCCGTGCCCGAGCATCCACGCCGACCACACCAGGACGACGTACTGCACGGGCAGGAACGCGAAGGTCACCCAGCGGTAGTAGCGGTCCTCCTCCACGACGCGATGACCTCGTCCGGGGGAGTGGAGGGGTCCAGGCCGGCCACGAGGTCGACGAGGGGGACGAGGACGAAGACGAAGAACGGTGCGAAAAACCAGGCCAGCGACGAACCGGTCGCCCCGACGAGCCCCCAGGACAGGATCGGGAGCAGCGGCATGACCGCGCCGAGCACCCACCACGGCTTCTTCCGGTCCTGCCACGGAACGACCTGTTCCACCGGTGCCGGGCTCGTCCGTGTCATGGCCCGACGCTAGCGATCGTGGGACGACTCGACACGATGCCGATTTCGTCCAAGATTCGATCAAGTCTCGACAGAGCGACGGATCCCCGGCACCGGCTCCCACCAGAAGCTCAGCGAACGCCGTGCCCGCTCTGGACACCGTGATCTCCTACAGCGCTCTCCTGGCGGACCACCGCGCCGGCTCGAACAGCTACTTCACCTACCCCTGGTGCAGCTGATCTGACACAGCCGGCGGGCGGCCCGGAGCGTGAGTCTCCCGGGCCGCCCGCTGTCGTGTCCGGGTCGTGCCGGGGTCGGTGCCTCGACGTAGGGTTGGCCTCGACATGAGCACCCTCTTCGACGGCCTCGAC
>JBDSVV010000132.1:0-5913 GCA_039927035.1 Ornithinibacter sp.
TAGGTGTAGTCGGAGGCCGAGCGCAGGATGCCGTCCTCCCCCATCTCGTAGCGCACGAACGGGATCGGGTTGGTGTCGGAGCGGAACGGGGTGCCGGTGAGCGAGAGCCTGCGGGCAGCGGGCTCGAAGGCCTCGCGGATGCCGTCACCCCACGAGCGCGCGTCGCCGCCGTGGTGGATCTCGTCGAGGATCACCAGGGTGGTGGTGCCCTCGGTGCGCCGGCGGTGCAGCCCCGGGTTGGCGGCGACCTGGGCATAGGTGAGGGCGACCCCGTCGTACTCGTGCGACTGCACGCCGGTGGAGTTGGAGAACGTCGGGTTCAGGTGGATGCCGACCCGGCCGGCGGCGTCGGCCCACTGCGTCTTCAGATGCTCCGTCGGAGCCACCACGCTGACCGCCTGGATCACCCCGCGGTCGAGCAGCTCGGTCGCGATGCGCAGCGCGTAGGTGGTCTTCCCGGCACCCGGCGTGGCGACGGCGAGGAAGTCCGTGCGGTCACTGCCCAGGTATGCCGTGAGCGCCTGTTCCTGCCACGCCCGCAGCTTGTCCGCCGTTCCCCAGGCAGCCCGCTCGGGGAAGGCGGGGGGCAGGTGACCGGCGGCGGATGTACTCATGGGCGGCGGCCACCATAACCCGCGCGGAGGCGACATGCGCGCAGGCCCCCGGCGACATCGCCGAAGGCCTGCGGGTGTGCTACCGAGGCGTCCTCGCCCCTCGGAAACGGAGGTCGCTGTGAGTGTGCTGGTGGTGCTCGAGTCGCTGTTCGGCACCACCCGAGCGGGGGCAGAGGAGGTGGCCGAACGAGCGGCCAGCTCGTCGTGGCGCGAGTGGGAAGGCGCCCGCGTGGCGCCGATGACGGACCCGGGGTCTCGCGGCTACTCCCCGCCGTCCTGGGGGGCGCGCAGCCCTTCGTAGATCTCCTTGCACGTCTGGCAGACCGGGAAGCGCTTGGGGTCGCGGCCAGGGATCCAGACCTTGCCGCACAGCGCCGTCACCGGCTCCCCCGACAACGCGCTTTCCAGAATCTTCTCCTTGCGCACGTAGTGCGAGAGGCGCTCGTGGTCGCCGGGCTCGGCCACCTCGGGAAGGGCTTCGGTGCGCTCGAGCAGGGCGGTCTGCCTCTGCGGCTGCCTCTGTGGGGCGTGCGGGTCGTCCAGCGGCGGCATCGTCTCGCTCATCCCCCCACTCTATGCCGACGCCCCCGCCCCGACCTCCCCGACTTCGTCTGTCGGTGTGCGGCGACACGCCGGTTCAACGGCCCCGAACCTGCATCTGGACAGACGAAGTCGGGGAGATCGGATGCCGGGAAGGGGTCGGGTCAGTTCAGGGTCGGGTCGGCGGGGTACCACGCGACCCAGCGCAGTGGTCCCTGCTGGCGCCGCAGCACCTCGCGCCAGAGCCGCTCGGGCTCGCCGGTGAAGACGTCACCGCGCTCGGTCTCCAGGACGACCCACGACCCGGTACGGATCTCGGCCTCGAGCTGACCGGGCGACCACCCGGCATACCCCGCGAAGATCCGCAGCCCGGTGAGGTCGGGCACGACGAGCAGGGGCGGGGTGTCGAGGTCGACCAGCGCCACCGAACCGAACAGCCGGCGCACGCCCATGGGCTCGAGCGAGTCACAAGGCACTGCCACCAGGCCCAGGGCGGAGTCGAGCTCGACGGGACCCCCCTGGAACACCTTTGCAGGAGTGCTCGCGTGCTCCTCCCAGCCGGGGAGGACGTCGTCGACGTCCGCCTCGATCGGGCGGTTGAGCACCACACCCTGGGCGCCGTCCTCGTCGTGGTGCAGGACGAGGACGACCGCTCGCGCGAAGACGCCCTCCTCGATCTGCGGGGTCGCGACGAGGAGCCGACCAGTGGTGTGGGTCCCGCTCACCCGTCCATTCTGCCCCGGTAACCACCGGGACGACCCGAACCCTGGCGTGGACGTCCGCCACCGGAGCCCTGGGGACGGCCACCGGGCCGACCTGCGGGGCGGCCACCGCCACCCGGACGGCCGCCACGGCGGCCGCCGTTCTTGCCGCCCTCGAGGATCGGGCGCCACAGGGCATCCGGCACCGGCACCCCACTGGGGGCGCGGCCACCGAGCCCCAGCACGACGTCGTCGCCCGGGCGCACCTTCGCGGTCGTCGCTTCGGCGCCTGCGCCCTCGATCAGCCTGGTGACCATCTTGCGCTGGTGCGGCAGGGCGATCATGACCACAGCCCCCTCCTCACCAGCGCGGGCCGTGCGGCCTGCGCGGTGGAGGTAGTCCTTGTGGTCGGTCGGCGGGTCGACCTGCACGACCATGCCGACGTCGTCGACGTGGATTCCGCGGGCCGCCACGTCAGTGGCGACGAGCACGTTCATCGACCCGTCGCGGAAGGCACCGAGCACCCGATTGCGCACCGCTTGGGAGAGACCACCGTGCAGGGCTGCCGCGAGCACACCGCGCTCGCGCAGCTCACCCGCGATGCGGTCGGAGCCGAGCTGGGTGCGGGCGAAGACGATGACGCGGCCACCACGACCAGCGAGCTCGGCCGTGAGGGCCTTCTTGTCCTGGGGGTCGATGAGCAGCACGTGGTGGCTCATGGTGTCGATCGAGGCCTGGGCCTCGTCGGTGGAATGGGTCACCGGGTCCACGAGGTAGCGGTCCACGAGGGTGTCGATGCCCTTGTCGAGGGTCGCCGAGAACAGCAGTCGCTGACCACCGGCTGGCACCTCGTCCAGGATCGCGGTGACCTCGGGCAGGAAGCCCATGTCGGCCATGTGGTCTGCTTCGTCGAGCACGGCGATCTGCACGCCGCCCAGCTGCACCGCGCCGCGCTCCATGAGGTCGGCGAGCCGCCCGGGAGTCGCGACGAGGATGTCGATGCCCTTGTTGAGGGCCTTGATCTGCGGCTCGTAGGACAGGCCGCCGGCAACGAGCTTGTGCCGCAGGCCGGTGACGTGCACGAACGGCTCGAGCGCGTCGCTGACCTGCATCGCCAGCTCTCGGGTGGGCACCAGGATGAGCGAGCGCGGGCGCTTGCTCTCCGGGCGAGTTCCGTCGGCGAGACGGGCGATCATCGTCAGGCCGAAGGCGAGGGTCTTGCCCGAGCCGGTGCGCGCGCGTCCCAAGACGTCGCGGCCGGCCAGTGCGTCAGGGATGGTTGCGACCTGGATCGGGAACGGCTCGGTGATGCCGTCGCGGGCCAGCCGCTCGACGAGGCGCTCGGGCAGGCCGAGTGCGGCGAAGCCGTTGTCCTCGGTCACGTCCTTGGCACCACCCGCGGCGGAGCTGTATGCCGTCCAGGTGTCGGCCTCGGCACGCTCGGCCTCGGCCTCCTCGAAGGTCACCTGGTGGTCCTCGCCACGAGGCGCGAACCGGTCGGCACGCTCATCACGGCGAGGTCGGTCACCGGCATACCCACCACGGACGGGATGCGAGCCGCCACGGTCATCAGAGCGGTAGCCACCACGCGACGCATCAGGACGCGAGGAGCCACGGTCATCGGAACGGGGTCGGTCACCGGCATACCCACCACGGTCAGGACGCGAGCCGCCACGGTCATCAGAGCGGTAGCCACCACGGGGGGCGTCGCGCTCGGCGTGCCGGCCCTCGTGGCGGTCGCGGCGCACGGGGTCCGCCACCCGCGGGGCCTGGTCACGCACGGGGCGGTCACCACGCTCGCGGCGGGGACGCTCGTCGTGCGGGCGCCGCACCGGGCGCTGCTCGCTTCGGTCGCTGCTCCCGCGGCTCGGCGTGCTGGATCCCTGCGTGGAGTCACGCGAATAGCCGGACCCGCTCGAGTCACCTCGGTCGTCCGGGCGCCTGGTGGCGCGGGAACGGTCCGTGCGGCGCGGGTCCTCGCGGTCCCACCGCGGTGAGCGCTCGGAGCGCGGTCGCTTGGCGCCGACGTCGCCCTCGCTGCGGGCAGCGCGCTTGGGGGCGCTGCGCGGGCCGTCGGGCTGGCCGCGGTGGTGCGCCTTCTTGGGGGCCTTGCGGGCCTCAGCCTTCTGGCTGGTGCTCCAGCGGGCCTTCTTGGGCCCGGATGTGTTGTTGGGCATGGGGATGTTCACCTGTGTTTCGTCATCGGCTGAAAAGAGACAGACACGTCTCTAGCCGGTGGCGTGGGCGAACAAGACGAGCCTCGGACGTCTGGCGTCCGTGGGCCGGATTCACGAGCAGTGTCACCGGCACACCGGGGCGGGGTTGGTGGAGTCGCTAGGTGCGACCTGCGTGGACGCGGCCATGCGTCCGGCTCCCGGTGGGGAACCCCATCCTACCAGCGCGAGGGCTCCGCCCCTGACGCGCTCAGCCGCGCGCACTCTTCCCGCGACGGGCCAGGAGGACCCCGGCGACGATGGCGATCCCGACGCCCACGAGGTCGGCCACCGCGTCGAGCGGATCGCCCGACCGTCCCGGGAGGAACTCCGCCTGGATGACCTCACTGAGCACAGCCTGGGCCCCCAGGACGCCCAGCACCACGACGGGGCGGAACCCGGCCATGACCGCGAGGGCAGCGGGCACCGCGAAGACCACGAGGTGGACGACCTTGTCCGAGAACGGGAACGGCGACACGCCGGGACCCTGCGGGGCGTAGAGGACGACGCACTGGACGAGGAGCGAAGCCACCAGGAGAACGGGCAACAGGACACCCATCCCGCGTAACGGGACATCGTGGCTTCGCTCCGCGGACGGGTCGGTCACGCGCCGTCGCGCCGGGCCACCGCAGCCTTGACGGCCTCGGCGACCACCGTGCTGACGTCGGGGTGGAACACGCTCGGAACGATGTAGGTCGCGTTGAGCTCGTCCGGGTGCACCACGTCGGCCAGTGCCGTGGCCGCGGCGAGGAGCACGTCCACGCTGACCCGCGAGACGCCGGAGTCGATCAGGCCACGGAAGACGCCTGGGAAGACCAACACGTTGTTGATCTGGTTGGAGAAGTCCGACCGACCGGTGGCGACCACAGCGGCATAGCGGGCGGCGATGTCGGGGTCGATCTCCGGTGTCGGGTTGGCCATCGCGAACACGATGCTGTCCGGTGCCATCGACGCCACGTCCTCCTCCGAGAGGATGTTTGGCGCTGAGACACCGACGAACACGTCTGCTCCGCGCATCGCGTCCGAGAGCGTGCCCGTCATCCCCTCGGCATTGGTGTGAGCCGCGATCCAAGCGTGGTTGGGGTGGTCGCCCGAGAGCACGTCGGCACGCTCCCGGTGGACGATGCCGTCGATGTCGGTAACGACGACGTGCTGCGCCCCCGCCTCGAGGAAGAGCTGGAGGATGGCCGTTCCGGCAGCGCCCGCGCCGCTCATCACGAGCCGCACGTCCTCGAGCTGTTTCCCCACGACGCGCAGGGCGTTGCGTAGGGCGGCCAGAGCCACGATCGCGGTGCCGTGCTGGTCGTCGTGGAAAACCGGGATGTCGAGCTCGGCGCGCAGCCGTCGCTCGATCTCGAAGCATCGGGGAGCCGAGATGTCCTCGAGGTTGATCCCGGCGAAACCCGGGGCGATGGCCTTGACGATGAGGATGATCTCCTCGGTGTCCGTGGTGTCGAGGCAGATCGGGAAGGCATCGATGTCGGCGAAACGCTTGAACAGGGCGGCCTTTCCCTCCATCACGGGCAGCGCAGCGAGGGGGCCGATGTCCCCGAGCCCCAGCACCGCCGTGCCGTCGGTGACGACCGCGACCGTGTTGCGCTTGATCGTCAGTCGGCGGGCGTCGGCAGGGTTCTCGGCGATGGCCATGCAGACCCGTGCGACACCCGGGGTGTAGATCAGGGACAGGTCGTCGCGGGTGCGGATCGGCACCTTGGACTCCACACTCAGCTTTCCTCCCAGGTGGAGGAGGAACGTGCGGTCGGAGACCTTGCCGATCTCGGCTCCCTCGACCGCGCGCATCTGCTCGACGATGGCCTCGGCATGGTCGGGGTCGCGCGTGAGCAT
>JBDSVV010000133.1:0-8518 GCA_039927035.1 Ornithinibacter sp.
CCTTGTAGCCGAGGAACGACCCGACCTGGGCCACGGCAGCCGCGAAGTCGATGGCACCGAAGACGATCATCCGGGGCCGTGGCGCATAGGCCGCGACAAAGACCTGCATCCCTTCGCCGCGACGCTCCCCGTCCGGCCCGTAGGTCAGGGTCTCGGTGCGACCCGCTGCGAGGAGGCCCCGCACGTCGTCGGTGACGGCGGCATCCGCCCGGGGGGAGCCGATGGTCCCGCCCTGCTGGTGCTTGGGGTCGGCGTCCTCCGGGTGGACCACGAGGCGGCGGCCGATCCACTGCGGGTCTGGGTGGTCCACGACGGTCGCCACCGCCACCGGGCGCCCGGCCTCGATGTCGGCTGCGACAGCTCCCAGCTCGGGAAAGGTCTTCTGCGACACCGACTCCACGAAGACGTCGAGGATGCCACCGCAGGTGAGCCCCACCGCGAACGCGTCCTCGTCCGAGACGCCGTAGCGCTGCAGCACGGATGTGCCGGAGGCCACCACGTCCTGCCCGAGCTCGTAGACGGCACCCTCCACACACCCGCCGGACACCGATCCGACGGCCTCTCCACCGGGGCCGACGAGCATCGACGCTCCCGCCGGTCGTGGAGCCGAGCGGAAGGTCGCTACGACCGTTCCGACGCCGACCTCCTCACCGGCACTCCACCAGCGCAGCAGGTCTGGAAGCACCTCACGCACGAGCCACCACCTCCGTCAGCTCCTCGAACGCGGCCATCGAGTGCCCCGCGACGAAGTCGTCGACGTGGGGCAACACCGCCATGATGCCCCCTTGCACCGGCTCGTAGCCCGAGTGGCCCCGGTGCGGGTTGGCCCAGACCACGCGGTGCGCGACCGCGTGCAGCCGTCGCACCTGCTCCCCCAGCGCCTCGGGCTGCTCCCGCTCCCACCCGTCGCTGAACACCACGACGACGGCGCCACGCGCCATCCCGCGGCGGCCCCACCGGTCGAGGAAGGCCTTCATCCCCTCCGCCAGCCGAGTGCCCCCGGACCAGTCCGGGATCGCGGCACCGGCCGCGACGATCGCCCGGTCCGGGTCGCGCTGGCGCAGGGGCCGGGTGATGTGCGTCAGGCGGGTGCCCAGGGTGAACACCTCCACCGGTTGGCCGGTGGAGCAGTAGGCGTGCGCGAGCCGGATCAGGGCGTCTGCGTAAGAGCTCATCGAGCCGGACACGTCGACGAGCAGAACCACACGCCGCGGCCGGGAGCCGCGAGAGCGCCAGAGCAGCTCACCGGGTTCCCCCATCCGCCGCAGGGTCGAGCGCATCGTGCGTCGCGCGTCGACGGTGCCCCGCCGATGGGGGGTGTATCGGTGCGCCCGCCGGCGCGGCGCCCGGGGGTGCAGGGAGGCGAAGAGCGCAGCCAGCTGGTCGCGCTCACGCCGATCCAGGGTCGCCACGTCGCGGTGCCGCAGCACCTCCGTTGCACTGGCGGTGGCGCGTACCTCATCAGAGTCCTCCCGCTCGGCCGCGCCACCCTGCGAGGCGGTCAGCCCCGCCTGCGCCACCGATGCGGCGAACGCGTTGCGCGCCTTGGTGCCGGCCCGCTCCCCGCCGAACCACGCGGCATACACCAGGTCATATCGCTCGAGGTCCGCAGGAGAGCCGCAGAGCGTGGCCCGGCCCGCGTGGTAGACCGCGGGCTGGTCGTGCAACCCCGCCACCGCGACGGCTTCGAGGTAGGTGCGCTCACGGTCCGCCGTCACCGCGACCCCGGCAGCGCGCAGGGCGCGCGCGAAGCCGATGAGCACCTCGTCGGGACCGCGCCCTGCCCCACCGAGCCCGCCGGGTTCGCTCATCGGGTGAGCATGACGTCGAGGGCCTTGCGGACCCGCTCGGCGTCCTCGCGATACTTCACCGCCACGCCGAGCGTGGTGGCCGCCGTCTCGGTGTCGAGCTCGCGCGTCCCGAGCTCGTGCAGTGCCCGGGCCCAGTCGAGGGTCTCGGCGACCCCCGGGGGCTTGATCATGTCTCGATCGGCGCGGATCGCGTGCACCAGCGTGACGACCTGCTCGGCGAGCGAGGCGCTCACCTCCGGTGCCCGTGTGCGCAGGATCGCGAGCTCGCGCGCGATGCCGGGGTGCTCGAGCCAGTGGTAGAGGCAGCGCCGCTTGAGGGCGTCGTGGAGCTCTCGGGTGCGGTTCGAGGTGAGCACCACGACAGGGGGCACCGACGCGGAGATCGGGCCCAGCTCGGGGATGGTCACCTGCCAGGTCGAGAGCACCTCGAGGAGGAACGCCTCGAACTCGTCGTCGGCGCGGTCGACCTCGTCGATGAGCAGCACCGCGGGGGACTCGCGCAGGGCGCGCAGCACCGGACGGGCGAGCAGGAACCGCTCGTCGAAGAGGCCCTCCTCCACCTCCCGGACGTCGCTCGCAGCCCCCTCTACAGCCTCGAGCGCACGCACGTGGAGGATCTGCCGGGGGAAGTCCCAGTCATAGAGCGCCTGGGTCGCATCGATGCCCTCGTAGCACTGCAACCGGATGAGCGGGAGGTCCATCGCCTCCGCCAAGGCCTCTGCGAGAGCCGTCTTGCCGGTGCCCGGTTCGCCCTCCATGAGGAGTGGACGCCCCAACCTCAAGGAGAGCCACGCGACGGTGCTCAGTGCGTCGTCGGACAGGTACCCCGTCCCGGCGAGAGCACTGGCGAGGTCGTCTGCCGATCCGAACGTCATCCGCGGGTCCATGGCGCCAGCATTGCCGACGCGGCCCCCCACACCAAGCACTCGGTCAGGCGAGGTTCACCACGGACGCGAGCAGCTCGCCCACCGCGAGTGCCCCCACGACCCCGGCGACCACCGCGGGGAGCCGCCCGTCGGCGAGGACCGAGAAGGACGGCTCGTCCGGGTGCGGCCGGGCCAGGCGTCGGGTGCGCAGCGCCGCGACGACGACCCACAGGGCCAACGACGTCGCGAGCACGGTCGGCACGACGACGACGGGGCCGAGGCTGTCGAGCGTCAACCGGCCGATGGTGAGGGCGCCCACTGCGAGGGCCAGGCCGGTGCGCCGCCAGGCGAGGGTGGTGCGCTCCTGCTGGGCCCCCCGGTCCCGCACCACCTCGCTCACGAACCGACGCCCCGCACCAGGGCGGAGATCCCGATGGCGACGCCTGCCACCGCGACAGCCACCGCGACGATGACCATCGCGGGGTTGCTCGGCAGCGGCTCGTCCGCCCGCATCGCCCGCTCGACCCGGGCCCAGCCCCACCACGCCGCCCCGGCGGTGAGGAGTGAGGCGATCGCGAGCAGTGCGGCCAACAACCCCTGAACGGTGTCGTCCAGAGGGAGGTCGAGGGCGTCGAGCGCCGCAGCCCCGGCCAGCAGCGCCAGCGCGGTGCGCACCCAGGCGAGGAAGGTGCGCTCGTTGGCGAGGGAGAACCGGGGGTCCGGCTCGCTGCCAGCGTCGTAGACCCGCCCCGGCCAGCGTCGTCGCGTGCTCACCGCGCCATCATCCCCTCTCGAGGTCAGCGGCGGTGTCGACGTCCCGGCCCGTCGCGAGGTCACCGCACTCCACCAGCTCGACGTCGTGGGACTCCAGGTGCCCGCGAGCGCCACGGTCACCGATCGCGCTCTCCAGCACGGCATCCCAGTGGCTCATCCCAAGGAGGACGGGGTGTCCGGGAGAGCCCTCGTATGCCGCCCGGGCCAGGACGTCCGGGGAGCCGGCCGACCCCAACACGCGCCGGTACACCGCCTCGCCGACGTCGGGCAGGTCGACCAAGGTCACCAGCACGCTGGACGGCACGGGCTCGGAACGGCGCAGATGGGTGAGACCGGCCCGCAAGGACGCGCCCATCCCCTCGCTCCACCCCTGCTCACGAACGACCTCGGCTCCCGCGGCCTCGGCCAGCGGCCCCGCCCGCTCAGC
Organism: Ornithinibacter sp.; assembly: GCA_039927035.1. Lineage (GTDB taxonomy): Bacteria > Actinomycetota > Actinomycetes > Actinomycetales > Dermatophilaceae > Fodinibacter. The sequence continues at coordinate 3,879 of JBDSVV010000133.1, forward strand.
ACCGGCCCCGACGACGACGACCACTCGGTCGAGCCCGGCGGACCGCAGCTGTGCGACGCCGGTCTCGACGCGCGTCGGCCCGTCGGGGTGCAGGCGCAGCAACGCCTTGGGCCCGCCCATCCGCCGCCCCGCACCCGCAGCGAGCAGCAACCCGACCGTCGAGATCACGGGGCCCAGCCTGTCACGAGGGGGCCACCCCCACCCGGGCCGCATCCGCCAGGGATCCTCGGGGCGTGACCCGCGCGGGACTACGCTCGCGGGTACTGACGTTGCATCTCGGCTGAGGCGTCCGCCTCTCGCGACAGACTGGAGGTGCCCCGTGATCGCAGTCCTGACCGGCATGGGCCTCTCGGCCGCGGCCGGGCTCAACGCCTACATCCCGTTCCTGGTCGTGGCGTTCATCGCCCGCTTCACCGACCTGATCACGATGCCGGGTGGCTACACCTGGATCGAGAGCAACTGGGCCATCGGCATCGGTGTCGTGCTGCTGCTCGGCGAGGTCGTGCTCGACAAGATCCCGGCGGTCGACACCGTCAATGATGCGATCCAGACCTTCATCCGCCCGATGATGGGCGGCTTGATCTTCGCGGCGACCACCGCAGCCTCCCAGCTCGACACATCGACGTGGATGGCCGAGAACCCCTGGGCACCGGTAGCCCTGGGCATCGTCGTGTCGGGGATCGTGCACACCGGAAAGATGGCGGCCCGGCCCGTCGTCAACGTCGGCACCGCGGGCCTCGGAGGCCCGGTCGTCTCGACCATCGAGGACGGCGCCTCGATCGGGCTGTCCCTCATCGCGATCCTCTCGCCCGTGCTGGTGGTGGTGGCTCTCGCCCTGCTCGCCTGGCTCCTGATCTGGATGACGCTTCGGGTGCGCCGCTGGCGAGCGTCACGCGGCCACCCGGCGTACCAGTCCTGACCTGTGGTGTCGGCTCTCAGCCCTCGTCGACGACGCTCGAGGGCGGCGGGGGCGTAAACGTCTGCGCCCTGTCCCACAAGGAGAACGCCAGGTCCGCGGGAGCATCGCTGGAGCCCACGAGCCGCAGCAGCGTGGCACTGCCGTCGGCCGCCACCCACAGCTGCGCCCCGTCGCCACCATCGAGGACGTACGCCGGTGAGCCACCGACCTCGTCGGTGCGCACCGCGTCGCTGCTCGTCTCCATCGCGGAGAAGGCAGGTTCAGAGAGCTTCTGGGTGAGGATGCTGCGCACGGTGAACGACCCGAGCTCCTCGGCGTCGGCCTTGCCGATGGGCACGTACCTGCCGACCATCGACTTCCCCGCAGCAGGATCCCCGGTCTGCTCGACCCAGAAGGCCTCGTCCCCACCCAGCCAGTAGTCATTGCCCACGGTGAGCACCTCCGGGCGTCCACCACCCTGCACGGTGAGGAAGAGCTGCTGGTTGGTGCCGTCGGCCGTGCCCTCGACCTCGAGGCCGAGCGACTTGCCCTGCCGCTGGAGCGTGCCCTCGATGCGCGCCGACTCCGCCGAGAGGGCTGCGGTGCGCAGCGCGCGGAACGAGTCCGCGATCGACGGGGTCTCCTGCGACGGGGACTCACTCGGACTGGCCGACGCGGTCGCCCCGGCGGCCGTCGACGTCGTCGGAGCCGGATCCTCGCCGCTGCACCCCCCCAGGGCGCCGAGGGTGGCAGCGATCGTGAGGCTGAGCACTGCTCGGCCCGGTCTGGTCAACACCGTGGAGCTCCACATCTGGTCGGGGCCGCCCATGCTAGGGCGAGCGGGCCGAGACCCGCGGCAGGTGTCCCCCATCAGTGCGGCGAGTCAGCCGTGCTCGCGCGGCCCCAGGACGAGGACCGGGACCGTCGTCCGCACGAAGTCGCCACCGCGCGCGCCGCGCCGTTCCCAGCGGGCGCCCAGCGGGCGTCCAGCGACATCGGCGGGCGCCCCGCATACGCTGTCCGACATGCGGCGGCAGCACCTCACGGAGACCTGGCTCGTCCTTGGTGTCTCCCTGGGAGCCTCGGCGATCTGGTCGTTGCTGCGCATCATCGACCGGCTGACCCGCGTCGAGACGCTGCGTCAGCAGACGTCCGCGATGAACACCTCGGTGACGCCCGACCGGCCCTGGCTCGACCTCGCCTACCAGCTCACCGGCATCGCGCTGGCCCTCGTCCCCGTGCTGCTGGCGCTGCACCTGCTGAGGCGGGACGACCCGGGGCAGCCGCACACGATGGGTTTCGACCTACGGCGGCCGTGGCAGGACCTGGGCCGCGGGGTGCTGCTCGCCGCGGTGGTGGGCATCCCCGGGCTGGGCCTCTACCTCGCGGCGAAGTCACTCGGCCTCAACACCACCGTCTCGGCGGCCAACCTCGAGCAGGTGTGGTGGGCCGTTCCCGTTCTCGTGCTCTCGGCGGCACAGAACGCAGTGCTCGAGGAGGTCATCATGGTGGGCTACCTGTTCCGAAGGTGGGGCCAGGCCGGATGGGGCCCGTGGCGGGTCATCGTCACCAGCGCACTGATCCGCGGGAGCTACCACCTCTACCAGGGCTTCGGCGGGTTCCTCGGGAATGCCGTGATGGGGCTGTTTTTCGGGTGGCTCTACACCCGCACGAAACGCGTCATGCCGCTCGTGGTGGCACACACCATCCTCGACGTCGTCGCCTTCGTCGGCTACGCGCTGGTCAAACCGCACGTCTCCTGGCTCTGACCACGCCCGGGCCCACCCCGGCCCCCAGCGTGAAGAACTGACCAATAGGTCGATAGTTCACGCGTTGGATGCCGGACCGAGCGTGCAGAACTGACCTCTTGGTCGACTGTCCACGCCGCGGGTAGGTGCGAAGGGTGCGACGGTCAGTGGCCGGCGCGCAAAGCGGTGCGGAGCTCCTTGTTGAGCGTGGAGATGACGTCCTGCGGGATGCCCTTGGGGCAGGCCTGGGAACAGGCACCGACGTTGGTGCACCCACCGAAGCCCTCGTGGTCGTGCTGGTCGACCATCGAGACCACCCGAGCCATCCGCTCGGGCTGCCCCTGCGGGAGCTCGGAGAGGTGGGTGACCTTGGCGCCCATGAAGAGCATCGCGCTGGCGTTGGGGCACGCCGCGACGCAGGCGCCACAGCCGATGCACTCCGCAGCCATGAATGCACGGTCGGCGTTGGCCTTGGGCACCAGCGTCGAGTGCGCGTCAGGAGCCGATCCGGTGTTGACCGAGATGTAGCCGCCCGCCTGCACGATGCGGTCGAAAGCCCCGCGGTCGACGATCAGGTCGCGGATCACCGGGAAGGCGCTGGCCCGCCACGGCTCGATGGTGATCGTCTCGCCATCCTTGAAGCTGCGCATGTGCAGCTGGCAGGTCGTCGTCCTCTCGGGACCGTGTGCCTCGCCGGAGATCATCAGCCCGCACTGACCGCAGATGCCCTCGCGACAGTCGGAGTCGAACGCGATCGGCTCCTCGCCCTTGGCGTTGAGCTGCTCGTTGAGGACGTCGAGCATCTCGAGGAAGCTCATGTCCTCGCTGATCTCGGCGACCTTGTAGGTGACCAGGCCGCCCTTGTCGGACGGTTTGTCCTGGCGCCAGATCTTCAGGGTGAGGTTCATCGGGGCCCCCGGAAAGTATCGAAGTGACGAAGGGACGTGGAACTTTCTGGGGTGATCACTTGTAGCTCCGCTGCTTCAACTCGATGGCTTCGTAGGCAAGGTCTTCCTTGTGGAGCACGGGCCGGCCCATCTCCCCGTCGGCCTCCCCGCCGCCGAACTCCCACGCCGCGACGTAGAGATACTGGTCGTCGTGACGCAGCGCCTCACCGTCATCGGTCTGGGACTCACCGCGGAAGTGACCGCCGCAGGACTCCCGGCGGTGCAGGCCATCGATGCACATCAGCTCGCCGAGCTCGAGGAAGTCCGCGACCCTGCCGGCCTTCTCCAGGCTCTGGTTGAGCGTGTCGGCCGAGCCGAGCACCCGCACGTTGCGCCAGAACTCCTCGCGCAGGCCGCGGATGAGGTCGATCGCCTTCAGCAGACCCTCCTCGGTGCGCTCCATGCCGCAGTACTCCCACATGACGTTGCCGAGCTCCCGGTGGAAGGAGTCGACGCTGCGCTCGCCGTTGATCGCGAGCAGCCGGGCGGTGCGCTCCTGCACCGCGGTGCGCGCCTGCGCCACCGACGGCGTCTGCTCCGACAGCGGCTCGAACGGACCCTTCGCGAGGTAGTCGCGGATGGTGTTGGGCAGCACGAAGTAGCCGTCGGCCAGGCCCTGCATCAGCGCGGAGGCGCCGAGCCGGTTGGCACCGTGGTCAGAGAAGTTGGCCTCCCCCGCCACGAACAGGCCGGGGATGCTGGACTCCAGGTCGTAGTCGACCCACAGGCCTCCCATGACGTAGTGCACCGCGGGGTAGATCCGCATCGGCACCTCATAGGGGTTCTCACCGGTGATCCGGGCATACATGTCGAAGAGGTTGCCGTACTTGGACTCGACGGTGTCCTTGCCCAAGCGTGAGATCGCGTCCGCGAAGTCGAGGTAGACACCACGGCGGAAGTCGCCCACGACCGGTCCGACCCCGCGGCCCTCGTCGCAGACGTTCTTGGCCTGCCGTGAGGCGATGTCGCGCGGGACGAGGTTGCCGAAGCTGGGGTAGATCCGCTCCAGGTAGTAGTCGCGGTCTTCTTCGGCGATGTCGCGCGGGT
>JBDSVV010000134.1:0-9884 GCA_039927035.1 Ornithinibacter sp.
CAGTGCGCTGCATGGCCCGCACGGATGCCGTGACGCCCGGGTCGACGTCGGCGAGGGTGCGCCCGGCACCCACGACCCAAGTCGTGATGTTGGCCTCGACCGCGCCGTCGAGGTCGCCTCGTGCGAGCGCCTCGCGCTCAGTGGTGACGAAGGCGCGAAGGGCTGGTGTCGCCTCGGTGATCAGGCTGCCACCCGGTGGGCAGAGTGCGAGAGAGCGCACCAGCCCGGGCCTGCGCAGTGCCACCTCGACAGCGACCCCGGCACCGAACGACGCTGCGACGAGGTGGCACGAGGCAACGCCGAGGTGGTGCAGCGTCTGGAGCACGTCGTCGACGGGGTCGAGCCGGCTCGACGCGACGATGGACTCCCCGAAGCCGCGCAGGTCCAGTCGGATCGTGTCGCGGGCGGCGGTCAGCCCGGCCCACTGGGGGTCCCACATCCGTCGATCGGCGACGCCGGCGTGGAGCAGCAGGACCGGGGTCATGCCCGCCGGTCCGGCGCGGTCGTAGGCAATCCCGGTGGGGGTGCGGGACGAGGGCATGGTTCTCCCGGGTGAGGTCTGACATGGGCGAGATCACCAGTGAACGCTGAGTGCTCGGGGTCGGCAACCGTTTATCGCTCGGTCGGCACCTCGAGCACCCACTCGACCTCGCCGTCGACGAGCCGATCCGTGCGGACGAGCCCGAGCGCCGTGGCGACCCGCTGGGAGGCGACGTGGTCGGGGTGCACGTGCGCGAGGACCCGCGAGATGCCGCGGTCCACGACCTCGGTCAGCACGAGCCCTGCCGCGGCGCGCGCGATCCCCTGGCCCTGCCACTGGGTCGACACGACCCACGCGAGCTCGGACTCGCGTCGGGGCGGGTGGACCGTGGCCTGCACGAAGCCCACCGCCGGGCCGTTGCGACCCAGGCGCACGACCCAGGTGTGCCACGACTCCCCAAGGTCACCTGAACCGGTGACCTGCCGGATGTAGCGCTCCTCGAGTCCGTCGAGGGTCGGCGGCTCTCCTCCGGTGAACCGGTAGAGCCCGGGGTCCCCGAGCACTGCCACCATCTCCACCGCGTGCGCCACCTGCAAGGGCTCGAGCCGCAACCGGACGTCGCCCAGAGGTGGCGTGGTGCTCACCGCGCCGACGCCTCGTGCACCAGGTCGACGACCCGCGTCAGCACATCGGCGTCCGTGTCCGGGAGCACTCCGTGACCGAGGTTGAAGATGTGGCCGGGTGCCTGTCGCCCCTCCTCGACGATTTCGCGCACCCTGCGCTCCAACGGCTCCCACGGCGCGAACAGGAGGGCGGGGTCGAGGTTGCCCTGCACGGCATACCGGCCGTCCAACCTGGCGAGGGCGTCGGGGAGTGAAAGGCGGTAGTCCACCCCCACGACCTCTGCACCGGCCTCCCCCATCAGCGGGAGCAGCTCGCCGGTGCCGACGCCGAAGTGGATCCGCGGCACGTCGAGGTCCACTACCGCGGCCAGGGCGGTGGCCGAGTGCGCCTGCACGGATGCCGTGTAGTCGGCCCGGTTCAGGACGCCCGCCCACGAGTCGAAGAGCTGCACGACAGAGGCGCCCGCCTCGGCCTGGATCCGCAGGAACGCACCCGAGATCTGGGCGAGCTGGGCGCACAGGTCCCACCACAGGTCGGGGTCGCCGTGCATCAGGGCCTTGGTGTGCTCGTGGTTGCGAGAGGGCCCTCCCTCCACGAGGTAGGACGCCAGGGTGAACGGCGCGCCCGCGAAGCCGATGAGGGGCGTGCCGCCGAGCTCTGCGGTCAGGAGGCGCACCGACTCGATGATGTCGGGCACGTCCTCCGGGTGGAGGTCGCGCAGCTGCCCCAGGTCCGCCCTGCTGCGGATCGGGCGCTCGATGACCGGGCCGACCCCGGGGACGATGTCGAGGTCCACACCCACGGCCTGGAGCGGGACGACGATATCGGAGAAGAAGATCGCGGCGTCGACACCGTGGCGGCGCACCGGCTGCAGGGTGATCTCGGTGACGAGATCGGGCCGTCGGCAGGACTCGAGCATGCCGACGCCCTCGCGCAGCGCGCGGTATTCCGGGAGCGAGCGCCCCGCCTGTCGCATGAACCACACCGGTGTGTGCGGCACCGGCTGGCGCCGTGCGGCTCGCACCAGCACGGAGTCCGACGTGGCGGGGGTGGGATGAGGAGTGGTCACGAGGCGCATCCTCCCATCGGTGCACCCGATGGGAGGACTCGGTGGGGCTCTTGCGGCTTCGAACGCTCAGAGCGCGATGACGGCGGCTCCCCCGATCGCGAGCACGACACCCACCTGTTGCACGCGGTGGAGCCGCTCGTCGAGCAGGAGGCGCGCCAGCACGATCGTCACCACCGGGTAGAGCGAGGCGAGGACCGCTGTGGTGCTCACCTCACCACGCGAGGACGCGATGGAGAAGAGGGCGTTCGCCGCGAGGTCACCGCAACCGATGAGCAGGAACCCCGGGAGCTCTCGCGCGCTCACCCCTCCGGTGCTCCGGGTCAGCAGCGCGACCGCAACGAGGATGGTCACCGAGGTCATCCGCATGCCCCACAGCGTCATCAGCGTCGACTCACGACCACCGCGGTCGATGCAGAAGAGCGCGAACCCGAACCCGAGGGCCGCGATGCTCGCGAGCACGACGGGACGGGGAGAGACGCCGCCGCTGAGCTCCGGACCGGAGGCGAGTGTCACACCCACGACGGCGATGAGCATGCCGATCCAGGCGCACGGCGAGGGCTGCTCCCCCGTGGCGACACCGAGCGCGACGGGCACGACGACGCCCAGTGCCGCGATGGGCGCGACCACGCCCATGGTCCCGGAGGACAGCGCCGTGTAGAAGCAGATGAGCCCCGTCATCCCGGACAGCCCGGCCAACACAGCCCAGAGCGGCCATCCAGACCACGTCACGGCATCCCACCGCATCACCACCACCAGCGAGACGACGAGCAACCCCAGCCCCTGGGTCCAGCCGACGACGGCAACCGCCGGCCGCCGGCGCGAAGCCACGCCGGCGAAGAAGTCGGAGGTGCCCCAGGCCGCCGAGGAGGCCAGGGCGAGCAGACTGAGCACCGCGTCAGCCTAGTGAGGGGTGGGCCGGCCGTGAGCGCGCTCCGGCGTGGCCTCACGTGCAGAGGCCGCGGACCGGCATACATTGCTCTCGTGTCCAGCCGAACCGTGACCGGGCGGGAGTCGCCGGAGTTCACCCGGGCTCTCGAGGGCCTGCGCCATGCCCGGCTGCGCTCCGAGATCCGCCTCACCGAGGTGCCGGCACCGCAACGGATCGCCCCGTATGCCGTGGCCCTCACCGCTGACGTCATCGACCCCGCCGACCCGGACGACGACCTCGCGTCGGGCAGGTTCGTGCTGCTGCACGACCCGTCGGCGCCCGAGCCCTGGGGCGGGCAGTGGCGCGCCGTGACCTTCGCGCGCGCCGAGCTCGAACCGGAGCTCGCCACCGACCCGCTCCTGGGAGAGGTCGGCTGGAGTTGGCTCACCGACGCACTGCGGTACCGCGAGATCGAGTTCACGGCAGAAGCTGGCACCGTGACACGCGTGGTCTCGCAGAGCTTCGCCGGGCTCGCCGACCGGCCACCGAGCGTCGAGATGGAGGTCCGTGCCTCGTGGACGCCGATCGGCGGAGACATCGGCCCGCACCTGCTCGCCTGGTCGGACCTGTTGTGCACGATTGCCGGTCTGCCGCCGCTGCCCGAGGGTGTCGTCGCCCTCCCCGGCCCCCGTCGCTGAATGAGCCAGGACCCGCAACCGCCGTCGCCAGAGGGCGAACCGGTCACCACCATCGCGCTCACCGAGCCCGCAGACGGCGTGCCCGAGGTGGTGGAGACCGAACGCGGCCTGAGCGAGGCGGCTGCTGCCGTTGCTGCGGGTGAGGGGCCGGTCGCCATCGATGCCGAGCGCGCGTCCGGCTACCGCTACGACCAGCGGGCCTACCTCGTGCAGGTGCGCCGGTCGGGGTCGGGAACCTGGCTCATCGACCCGGTCGCCTGCCCGGACCTCTCCCCGTTGGACGAGGCGATCGGCGCTGCCGAGTGGATCCTGCACGCGGCCACCCAGGACCTCGCCTGTCTCGCCGATCGGGGCCTGCGGCCCCGGCAGCTCTTCGACACCGAGTTGGCCGGGCGCATCCTCGGACTGCCTCGCGTCGGCCTGGCCGCCGTGGTCGAGGGTTACCTGGGCCTGAGCCTGGCCAAGGAACACTCCGCGGTCGACTGGTCGACCCGCCCGCTGCCCGAGCCGTGGTTGCGCTACGCGGCCCTGGACGTGGAGGTGCTCGACGAGCTGCGCAACCTCATGGGCGTCGACCTCGCCAAGCAGGGCAAGTCCGAGTGGGCTCGGCAGGAGTTCACCTCGCTGTTGTCCTGGACGCCCACCGAACGGGTCGATCCGTGGCGGCGTACGTCGGGGATGAACGCGTTGCGCTCGCGCCGGTCCGTCGCAGTGGTGCGTGAGCTCTGGTACGCCCGTGATGACATCGCCCGGGACCGGGACACCTCGATCGGGCGGGTGCTGCCCGACGCCTCGCTCGTCGAGATCGCGCGCATCGCGCCGCGCACGACGGAGGACCTGCCGCGGGGCCACCGCGCGATCGCCCGCTACGGCCGCCGGTGGGTGGATGCGGTGCGGAGCGCCATGGCCATCCCCGAGGAGGACCTGCCGCCGCGGACGCTTCCCTCCGACGGGCCTCCGCCGGTACGGGTGTGGGCCGACAAGAACCCGCTCGCAGCAGAGCGGCTGACTGCTGTGCGAGGTGCGCTCACCGCATTCGCCGAGGAGCACAGCATCCCGGTGGAGAACGTCTGCTCGCCGGACCCGCTGCGTCGGGTCGTGTGGCAACCGCCACAGGAGCAGGCAGCCGCGGCATTCGCCGAGACCCTGCGATCACTGGGCGTGCGCCCGTGGCAGAGCGACATCGTCGCGCCCCTGCTCGAGGAGACCTTCGCGGAGCACCCCGGTCCCGGTCGGTAGTCGAGGCAGGGCTCGCACGCTCTCGGGGACGGTGGCGATGACACGAGGAGCCGGCTGCACCACAATGACGTCAATGACAGGGGTCAGCGTGATCTCCAGTGGTCGACCGCACCCGCTGGGTGCGCATCCGGTTGAGGGCGGCACGAACTTCTCGGTGTGGTCGCGCACCGCGAGCCAGGTCGATCTGATCCTCTTCGACGACGTCGACGACGACAGACCGTCGCGCGCCATCACCCTTGATCCCGCATCGAACAAGACGTCATCGTTCTGGCACGTCCACGTGCCGGACGTCCAGGCAGGGCAGGTCTACGCGTGGCGCGTCCACGGCACGTTCGACCCGTCGGCCGGACTCCGACACGACGCGTCCGCTGTGCTCCTCGACCCCTACGGCTTCGCAGTCGCCATCCCCACGGGTTACGACCGGATGGCCGGCACCAGACCAGGTCGAGACCCGAGCACCGCGATGAAGAGCGTCGTCGTCGACCTCACGGCATACGACTGGGAGGGCGACACGCCGCTTGCGCGCCCGTTCTCGCGCACCATCATCTACGAGCTGCACGTGAGGGGCTTCACGGCCCACCCCAACAGCGGGGTCGAGAGCGGACTCTCTGGGACGTATGCCGGCCTGGTGACCAAGATCCCCTACCTGCGTTCACTGGGGGTCACCGCCGTCGAGCTCATGCCGGTCCAGTCGTTCGACCCGCAGGACGCGCCCGAGGGGCTGGTCAACTACTGGGGCTACAGCCCGGTGTCCTTCTTCGCGCCGCACGCGCCCTATGCCTCGACGAGCGACCCGCTGGGCGCCCTCGACGAGTTCCGCACCATGGTCAAGGAACTTCACCTCGCCGGCATCGAGGTCATCCTCGACGTGGTCTTCAACCACACCGCTGAGGCCGGCGCCGACGGGCCCACCTTCTGCTGGCGCGGATTCCACAACAGGGCCTACTACCTGCTCGACGCCAAGGACCCGGCGGTGTATCAGGACCACACCGGGTGCGGCAACACCGTCAACGCGAACCACTCCATCGTGCGCGCCATGACCATCGACGCCCTGCACCACTGGGTGCAGCAGATGCACGTCGATGGCTTCCGCTTCGATCTCGCGTCGATCATGTCTCGCGACGGTGACGGCACCCCATTGGCACACCCTCCGATCATCTACCAGATCGAGAGCGACCCCGTCCTCGCCGCCACCAAGCTCATCGCCGAGGCGTGGGACGGCGATGGTCTCTACCAGCTCGGGTCCTTCGTCGGGGACCGCTGGCGCGAGTGGAACGGGCAGTTCCGTGACGATGTGCGCCGATTCGTGCGCGGTGACGCCGGCACCGTGCTGCTGCTTCCCAACCGGGTGCTTGCCAGCCCGGACCTCTTCGGTGGACGGCCCGCGGACGTCGAGCACAGCATCAACTTCGTCGCCTGCCACGACGGGCTCACCCTCAACGACCTGGTGTCCTACGACCGCAAGCACAATGAGGCGAACCTCTCCGGCAACCGTGACGGCACCGATACCGACTACTCGATGAGCCACGGCGTCGAAGGGCCCTCGCAAGACCCTGCCGTCGAGAGCCTGCGCACGCAGCAGGTCAAGAACCTTCTCGCCATCACGCTGGTCTCCATGGGCGTGCCGATGATCGGGATGGGGGATGAGGTCCGTCGCAGCCAGGGCGGCAACAACAACGCCTACTGCCAGGACAACGAGACGAGCTGGTTCGACTGGGACCTCACCTCGCGCCATGCCGACATCAGACGCTTCGTGCGAGGCCTGATCGACGTGCGATGCGCCCTGGACATGACCCAGGTGCTGCACGGGCTGACCCTCGAGCAGTTCCTGGAGCGTTCGGCGGTGCAGTTCCACGGGGTGCGCCTGGACCAACCCGACTGGTCGGCAGACTCGCACACCCTGGCCCTGACGATCCGCAGCGTCATCGGGACCCGAATGGTGCACGCGATCCTCAACGCCTACGAGGAGCCCCTGGACTTCGAGCTCCCCGCGATCGCGAGTCCGAGCCTGCCGTGGAGACGCGTCCTCGACACCGGGATGGGTTCCCCCGAGGACATCTGCCCCTTGGCGAGCGCACCGGTGGTGGCGGGCCGCGCCTACCGGGCGGCGGCCCATTCCGTGGTCCTGCTCAGTGCCGACCTGCACGAGCAGGTCGCCGGGCTCCCGACGGCTCACCAGGACCCCCGACCGGCAGGGGCGTGACGGCTCTCACCCCGGCCGCCACTGGGTGACTAAGCGTCCGCTTAGTACGGTAGGTGGCCAGGGCCCGGAGCGACCGGGCCGACCCCACCCTGGGAGGCCCCGTGCCCCGCGCGCTCCAGGATGTCGTCTTCGTCGATGGCGTCCGCACCCCCTTCGGCAAGGCTGGCGAGAAGGGCATGTATGCCCAGACCCGTGCCGACGACCTCGTCATCAAGTGCATCCGCGAGCTGATGCGGCGCCACCCCGAGCTCCCCAAGGAGCGCGTCGAGGAGGTGGCGCTCGCCGCCACCACCCAGATCGGTGACCAGGGCCTGACACTGGGCCGCCTCGCTGCTCTCCTCGCGGGACTGCCCAAGACCACGCCCGGGTACTCCGTGGACCGCATGTGCGCGGGCGCGATGACCGCCGTGACCAACGTCGCGTCCTCGATCGGCTTCGGCGCGATCGACATCGCCATCGCGGGCGGCGTCGAGCACATGGGGCGCCACCCGATGGGTGAGGGCATCGACCCCAACCCACGCATCGTCTCCGAGCGCATCGTGGACGAGTCCGCGCTGGTGATGGGCAGGACCGCCGAGAACCTCCACGACCGCTTCCCGCACCTCACCAAGGAGCGCTGTGACGCGTTTGCCGTCGCGAGCCAGCACAAGCTGGCTGCTGCCTACGAGGCCGGCGTCGTGCAGCCCGGACTCGTGCCGGTCGCCACCCGCCACGTCGAGAAGGGGTGGGGCCTCGCGACCGTGGACGAGCCGCCGCGCCCGGGCACCACGATCGCCGAGCTCGCCGCACTCAAGACCCCGTTCCGTCCGCACGGCAACGTCACCGCGGGCAACGCAGCCGGACTGAACGACGGGGCCACCGCCTGCATCCTCGCCTCCGAGGCCGCCGCTACCGAGCTGGGGATGCCGGTGCGCATGCGGCTGGTGTCGTATGCCTTCGTCGGTGTCGAGCCCGAGGTCATGGGCATCGGCCCGGTGCCCGCCACCGAGAAGGCGCTGCGCCTCGCCGGCCTGACCATCGAGGACATCGGCCTCTTCGAGCTCAACGAGGCCTTCGCCGTGCAGGTCATCGCCTTCCTCGACCACTTCGGCATCGCCGATGACGACGAGCGCGTCAACCCCTGGGGTGGTGCGATCGCGGTCGGTCACCCCCTCGCATCCTCCGGCGTGCGGCTGATGACCCAGCTCGCCGCTCACTTCGAGGCCCACCCCGAGGTCCGCTACGGCGTGACCGCCATGTGCATCGGCATCGGTATGGGCGGCAGCGTCATCTGGGAGAACCCCCACCACGCCGACTACGGCAAGGAGTCCTGAGCCATGACGACCACCGCACCCACCCCGCAGCTGCCCACCGAAATCGTGACGCACACGCCCGTGCGGGACATCACCCTCCCCGGCGGCGCCGGCACCCTGGCGCTGATCACCCTCGACAACGGGTTGGACCACACCCGCCCCACCACCTTCGGCACGCAGGGCATCGCCAGCCTCCAGGCCACTGTGGATGCCGTGCGCACCCGTGCCGAGGCCGGTGCGATCCAGGCGGTCGGCATCACTGGCAAGCCGTTCATCTTCGCCGTGGGCGCCGACCTATCCGGTGTTCCCTACGTCACCGAACGCGCGCAGGCCACCGGGATCGCCGCGGCCGGCCACGCGGCATTCGGCGCGATCATGGACCTCCCCGTGCCGACGTTCGCGTTCGTCAACGGAGCGGCCATGGGCGGCGGGGTCGAGATCGCCCTCGCGTGCGACCACCGCACCATCTCCGCCGGCGTGACGGCCTTCGCCCTCCCCGAGGCCTTCCTCGGGCTCGTGCCGGGCTGGGGTGGCTGCTACCTGCTGCCCAACCTCATCGGCGCCGAGGCCGCCCTCGAGGTCATCATCGAGAACCCCCTCTCACAGAACCGGATGCTCAAGGCGAAGGAGGTCGCGACCCTCGGGATCGTCGACCAGCTCCTCGAGCCCGCCGACTTCCTCGAGGACTCCCTGCGCTGGGCAGCCGGGGTGCTCGGTGGCACGGTCACCGTGCAGCGCATCGAGGTGGACCGGGATGAACGCTCCTGGGACGCCGCCTGTGACTCCGCCCTCAAGGTCGTCCTCGCCAAGACCGGTGGCCGCTCCCCCGGCCCGCTGCGCGCCGTCGACCTCGTGCGGGCCGCGCGCACCGCGACCCGCGAGGAGGCCTTCTCCGCCGAGGACGAGGCCCTCGGCGACCTCATCATGGGCGATGAGCTGCGCGCGGGGCTCTACGCGTTCGACCTGGTGCAGAAGCGGGCCAAGCGGCCCGCGGGCGCACCGAACAAGGCGCTGGCCCGCCCGGTCACCAAGGTCGGCATCGTCGGCGCAGGCCTGATGGCCAGCCAGCTGGCCCTTCTCTTCGCCCGTACGCTCGGCGCGCCCGTCGTCATGACAGACCTCGACGAGGAGCGCGTGGCCAAGGGCCTCGCGTGGGTGCACGGCCAGGTCGACGGACTGCTGGCCAAGCGCCGGGTCTCCCCCGACAAGGCCACCTTCCTCAAGGGCCTGGTCACCGGCTCCACCTCGAAGCAGGGCTTTGCCGACGCAGACTTCGTCATCGAAGCCGTCTTCGAGGAGATGTCGGTCAAGAAGCAGGTCTTCGCGGAGGTGGAGGCCGTCGTCTCACCCGAGTGCGTGCTCGCGACGAACACCTCCTCGCTCTCCATCACGGAGATGGCCAGCGGCCTG
>JBDSVV010000135.1:0-7840 GCA_039927035.1 Ornithinibacter sp.
GGGACCTGGGCACGGAAGGTCTCGGTGGCGACGAGGTGGCCGATGCCTGCCGTCGCCATGAAGGCCGCGAGCAGCACCCGCACCACCACCTGGGGCACGGTCGCACCGTGTCGATTCCGCTCGCTCACCCCGCCATCCTCACACCTCCGGGGTCACACACGTGACCTGCGAAAACGCGGGTGAGGCAAGGGAGGGATTCCCTTGCCTCACCGGGGTTCTCGGGGTCGTCCCGAAAACCCTTGGCTCACCGCAGGTGGAGCGTCGCGGTCGAGGTCTGGCCCGTGCTGGGCACCGTGACGGTCACGGTGTAGGTGCCCTTGCGGTCCCGGAGGTCGCCGGTCTTGAGCTTGAACGACCACTCACCGTCGGCGAAGACCAGGTCGCCCCGGAGCACCGTCGCGCCACCTTGGGTGACGGTCACCGTCGGGTCGATGTCGGTCGGCACGGTGCCGTCGCAGTCGGTGAAGGAGATCTTCACCGGCACGGTCGAGCCGAACTTCGCGGTGAGCGAGCCCTTCTTGAACGGCGGGCGGATGCCGCTGCTGTCGTAGGCGACCGCCGCGTCGGCGCTCGTGGTGACCTCGTGACCGTGGCTGTCCGTCACCGTCACCGTTGCCGTGTACCTACCGGCCAGGGCGTAGGTGTGGGTCGGCGTCACCGAGTCGGTGCCAGCGGCGACGTCCTGGCTGGTGGCTGCACGACCGTCGCCCCAGTCGACCGCCACCGTGTGCGTGTCGGCCTCGTCACGGTCGTTGATGTCGACCGTCAGCGTGGCGTTGGCCGGCCCGCACTGGACGAGCACCGGGTCGAACGACGCGGCCACGACCGGCGGCGAGTTGGGTCGCAGACCCACGAGCACGGGGTCGTGGTCGGAGACACGGAACTCATCCTTCGCGTAGAGCGATTCGATCTGGGCAGCCGACTTGAAGTCGGTGTTGTAGTCCAGCACCGAGGGCTCGTCGGAGTTGATGTGGTAGTCCACGACCCCGGTGACCTGGTCGACGATCGCAGTGGACCCGAGCGCCTGGTCGAGATAGCCCCACTGCCCGTCGAAGACGTAGGAGTAGGCGTCTTTGCCGACGAACGTGTTGACGAGGTTGGTGAAGCCACCCTCCTCGAGGGTCTTGATCGGCGTCTCCATCGCGTAGGAGTTGTAGTCGCCGACGAGCAGGACGTCCTGGTCACCGGTCCCTGTCGGGTCCGAGTCGAGCCACGTGAGCAGGGCGCGGACCGCGTTGTTCCGCACGATCGCGCAGTTGGCCTGGCCGTCGCCGGTGTCAGGGGTCTCACAAGCCGAGCCCTTCGACTTCAGGTGGTTGACGTCGGTGATGAAGACCCCGTTCGTCGCGTTGACCTTCCACGCCTGGGCGAGGGAGGGGCGGTTCTTCGGCGACGCGTCGCCACCGTTGACGAACTCCACGCTGTTGAGCGCGGCCGTGTCGCCGACTGGTGAGACGGCATCCGGCCGGTAGATGGCGCCTACCTTGATGGCGTCGGAGCCGAGGGCGTCGGTCTGGCCGGTGCGCGTGTCGACGTCGAGGACGGCATAGGTGCCGGCCCCGCCATCGGCGTTGACCGCGTCAACGAGGGTCTGCAGCGCGCTGTCCGCGCCATAGCCGTCGTTCTCGACCTCGTTGACGCCGATGACGTCCGCATCGAGCTTGATGATCGCGGCCACGGTCTTGGCCGTCTGGCGCTCGAGCTCGAGAGCATTGTTGGCCCCACGGCAGTCCAGGGGCGGGCCCGAGACGCCGCCGCGGCAGTTGTCGTTCTTGTTGTCCAGGGTGTTGAAGTAGTTGAGCAGGTTCATTCCGACGACCCGCACGTCACCGCCGACCTGCTTGGGTTCTTCGGGGCGGGGGTACGCCGCCTTGAAGTCGATGGTCCCGCCGAGCGCGCCGAGCGGGCGCAGCCGGTAGGCATTGGGGCTCACTCGGTTGCCACCCCAGGTGTAGGTCATGACGCCGATCGCGCCGGTGGTGGTGTCTCCACCGCGCAGGGTGTTCGTTGCGCTGAGCGGCTGCCCACCGCGGCCGAAGGCGATCGGGTCGGGGTTCTGGGCCTGGGTGTCGTCGTCGACGATGATCCTGTTGAGGTTGTTCTGCGTCTGCAGGGCGACCGCGGCGGCACCGGGTGCCACGACGTTCGTCGGCTGCTGGAGACGTCCGCCCGAGGAAAGAACGACCTGCCCGAACCGGCCGAGCTGGAAGTGCTCGGTGACAGAGAGCACCTGGGTCATCTTCACGAGCATGCCCTCGAGGTTCTCGAGCGCAGTCGCGCTGGCCAGCGGCAGGGTGACCTCGGTCGGAGCGACCGTGCCGGTGCCGCAGGTGGAGATGTTCTCCGAACTCACCGACATCTGGGTCTGGCCCTGGCTCTCGCCGGCCCTGCCGACGACGGTGACGACGTCTCCGAGCTCGACGAGGTCTTGGTTCCCGCCGTTGAAGACGAAGATCCCGTCCGAGGTGGCGTGGTCGCCGTCGCCGACCGGGTCCTGCAGGTAGAAGCCGCGCAGCGCGGGCGAGGCACCTTCGTAGTCACCGACCACGACGCCACGCGTGGTGACGGTCTCACCACTCATCGGCGTGGCGGCGCCCGAGCCCTGGATCGCCGGGATCGGGGTGATCTCGGCGGAGCACAGCGCGCTCGCGGCCTCGCCTGCGGCGGCCGAGGCCGGCGCCGGAGACATGGCGACGGGGATGACGACGGCAAGGGTGGCGACGGCCGCCCTCGCGATCAGTCTGCGAAAGGGCGATCCGGGCATGTGTCCTCCAAGGTCCAGCGGGGAGCCGCCACCCTGTCCGTGACTACTCGATCCACGAGTGCGGGGAACGTAACACGGTGTTCGGGACCGCGCGCGGCGGGGAAACCTCACCTTCCAATGCAATGGCGAACTGCCCGCAGAGCACCTGCTGCTTCGGCAGAACCTGCCGTGGCGACCGGCTCGCAGCGCGCTGTGAGCACCCCGTCATCGCCCACGCCGACCTACGCGGGGCGCGTCACCACGACCGAGGATCGCTCCAGCGTCAGGTGCACCGGGCAGCGGTCGGCGATCCGCATCAGGTCCGCCCGCTGGCCGTCGGTGAGCTCACCCTCGAGCAGGATTCGGCGCTCCCAGCGGTCGATGAGCGGCTTCGTCGAGCCCATCGCCACCTCGCTGTCCTGGACGTGGGTCTTCTCGTGGCGCACCTCGACCTCAGCGCGCTGCAGCGGGATCCCCTTGCGTCCGGCATACATCCGCATCGTCATCGAGGTGCAGCCGCCCAGGGCGGCCGCCAGCAGCTCGTAGGGGTTGGGGCCGACATCGAGGCCACCGGCCGACGCCGGCTCATCCATCACGAACCGGTGCATCCCGGCCACCACCTGGTTGACGAAGGCGCCCTGACCGGTCTCACCCACGACCACGCCGACCGCTGGCTCCGCGGCATCCGGCTCGACCATCGGCTC
This sequence comes from Ornithinibacter sp., assembly GCA_039927035.1. Taxonomy (GTDB): domain Bacteria; phylum Actinomycetota; class Actinomycetes; order Actinomycetales; family Dermatophilaceae; genus Fodinibacter. The sequence continues at coordinate 3,448 of JBDSVV010000135.1, forward strand.
GAGGTAGCGCTCGACCCAGCTGTGGATGATCGACGCAGCGAAGGCCGCGTCGGCCCGGTCGGTGAGGAGGTGATCGGCGCCGTCGAGGGAGACAAAGCTCTTGGGATGCCGTGCCGCCGTGTAGATCTCGGCCGCGTTGTCGATGCCCACCGTCTGGTCGACGGGGGAGTGCATGACCAGGAGCGCGGCGTCCAGCCCGGCAAGGCAGTCCTCGAGGCTGTGGGCCCGCAGGTCCTCGATGAGCTGTGCCTTGACCCGGAACGGGCGGCCACCGAGGTCGACCGTCGCCTCACCGTCACGCTCGATGTCCCCGAGCCCCCCCGACAGCAGCGCGAGCACGTGGTCAGGGCGCGAGGGGGCACCGATCGTCACGACGGCCCGCACCGACGGCAGACGGGGGGCCGCTGCGAGCACGGCTGCACCCCCGAGGGAGTGACCGATGAGGAGGCCAGGTGCGTCGTAGTGCTCTTCGAGGTGCTGTGCGGCGGAGACCAGGTCAGCCACGTTGGTCGTGAAGTTCGTGTCGGCGAAGTGGCCCCCGGAGGCTCCCAGGCCGGTGAAGTCGAAACGCAGGACCGCGATGCCCGCCTCGGCCAGCGCAACCGAGATCCGCGAGGTCGCGGCGCTGTCGGAGGAGCAGGTGAAGCAGTGGGCGAAGACGGCGGTGCCGCGCACCTGTCCCACCGGCACCTCGACCTTCCCCGACAGCGTCGTGCCGTCGGCTCCGGTGAAGGTGATGCGGTCGCGTCGCGTGGTCATGGTGTCTCCTGCGTCGGGTTGTCTGTTCCTGATGTGACCATCCCACGCGCTCGTCGAACCACGGACCACGACGTCCGACATCTCGGTGCCTGGGAGGTCAACCTGCCGGACATCTGGCGCCCAGGGAACATCGAGGCCGCCAGACGCCTTTGGCTCAGGGGTAGGACACGCGCCGCAGCACACCCACCGAGGGTCCTGCGGCGCACCCACGACGGACAGGAGCCACCACCCATGAAGACTCGTGCACTCGCAGACCTCCAGGTCAGCGCCATCGGGCTCGGCGGCATGCCGATGTCCATCGAGGGTCGTCCCGACGAGGCCCGCTCGATCGACACGATCCACGCTGCGCTGGATGCCGGGGTGACCCTCATCGACACCGCGGACGCCTACCACCGCGAGGGTGACGAGGTCGGCCACAACGAGGAGCTCATCGGGCGCGCGGTCGCGACCTGGGGTGGGGACTCCTCCAGCATCCTGATCGCCACCAAGGGCGGGCACCTGCGCCCCGGTGACGGGTCGTGGACCCAGAACGGCGACCCGGCACACCTGAAGCGGGCGGCGAAGGCCTCCGCCCAGCGCCTCGGCGTCGACGTGGTCGGGCTCTACCAGTTCCACCGCCCCGACCCGAAGGTGCCCTACGCGGAGTCAGTGGGCGCGCTCGCGGAGCTGCTCGATGAGGGTGTCATCTCGCGCGCCGGGATCTCGAACGCGACGGTCGCGCAGATCGACGAGGCCAACGAGGTGCTGGGCGGCCGGCTCGTATCGGTGCAGAACCAGTTCTCGCCGACGTTCCGCTCCAGCCGCGAGGAGCTCGAGCACTGCGCGGCGCTCGGTGTCGCATTCCTCCCCTGGAGCCCCCTCGGCGGTATCTCGCAGGCGAGCGAGCTGGGCTCGAACCACTCCGCCTTCCAGAGCGTGGCGAAGGCGCACGGAGTGAGCCCCCAGCAGGTGGCGCTCGCCTGGCAGCTCGCGCTGGCCGACGTCGTCATCCCGATCCCGGGCTCGTCACGGCCCGCCTCGATCCAGGACTCGGTGCTGGCCGCGGACCTGGTGCTCACCTCCGACGAGATGGTGCTCCTGGAGAACGACGCCTGACCGGCACGACGGGCCTGCCGATCAGGCCAGGAGGGTGTGGCGCCAGGTGTCTGCGAGCCATTGTTCGTAGGCGCTTGGGCTCCAGCCACGCTGGTGCACGAGGAGCAGGTAGAGCTCGGTCGAGGCCGTCGCCCAGATGATGTCGGCGGCCTGCTCCAGCGGCATCCGGAGAGGGTGCACGGCGACCAGGTCTTCTGCGAGCCGGCGCATGTTGGCGGCGCGCCGCTCCCCGATCTCGCACCACAGGCGGGCGAGCTCCTCGTCGGCGCCGGCGGCCTGCTGGAGCACGGCCAGCAGGGGCGCGAGTCGGGGCTGGATGCGGCGGATCGCCTTCGCGTAGATCGCCAGCTTCCCCTCCGCGGTGGCCTCCTCCCGCAGGGCCCGCACATATGCGCGCTGGTCGGCGACGACGGCCTCGTCCTCCCCCGAGATCGCCGTCTCGACCAGCAGCCTGAAGAGCCCCGGCTTGCGCCCGACCAACGTGTAGACGGTGTCGAGGGAGACCTCGGCCCGCTCGGCGATCCCCGCCATGGTCGTCCCCAGGTAACCCCGTTCGACGAACTCCGTGCCTGCCGCCTGCAGGATCCGGTGTCGCCGTGCACGCGAGGAGCCGGCCCTGCTCGTCGTGTCGTAGATCTTCCGCTTGACGGTATCGGCCATGACGCATAACCTCAATTCATCCGAAGTTGCCTCGGACCAAAACTAGCATCCCGGGAGACGCCATGTACACATGGGTTCAGGACGTGCCGATCGACCGCACGACCTACGGCACGATCATCGAGGCCCTCGGTGAGGAGACTCCCCCCGGGCTCCAACTGCACCTCGCGCTGGAACAGGAAGGTGGGACGCTGCGCTACATCGACATCTGGGACGACGAGGAATCCTGCGAGCGCTTCACCAACGAGCGGCTGCACCCCGCCGTCGGCGCCGCACTGCGGGCGGCCCAGATCCACATCGAGGTCGAGCCACCTCGGGTCGAGGTCGGCTTCGTGCACATGTGGGGCGCCGCGCTGAAGGAGTCGGTCAGCGCCTGAGGGAACCGCTCGGGGAGCGGCGGCACCATCATGATCCCGCAGTGCGCGAGGATGGGTCGCGATGACCCTCACCGAGCGCCTCTCCGCCGCCTCCGCGACCGGCGCGGACGCGGCATTCGACGTCTTCCTCGACTGGGCCGGCGACCAAGGGTTCGCCCTGTATGCCGCGCAGGAGGAGGCGGTGCTCGCCCTCGCCGGCGGAGCGCACGTCGTGCTCGCCACCCCCACCGGGTCGGGGAAGTCGCTCGTGGCCGTCGCAGCGCACGCCCAGGCCCTGGCCGAGGGGCGCCCGACCTGGTACACGGCGCCGATCAAGGCGCTGGTGAGCGAGAAGTTCTTCGCCCTCGTCGAGATCTTCGGCGCCGAGAAGGTGGGCATGCTCACCGGCGACGCCGCCGTCAACGCCGATGCCCCGATCATCTGTGCCACCGCCGAGGTGCTCGCGAACCACGCCCTACGAGAGCGGGATGCCGCTGACATCGGTCTCGTCGTGATGGACGAGTTCCACTACTACGCAGAGCCCGACCGAGGCTGGGCGTGGCAGGTGCCGCTGATCCTGCTGCCCGACACCCAGTTCCTGCTCATGTCTGCGACGCTCGGTGACACCACGGCATTCGAGCAGGACCTTGCGAGACGGACCGGTCGCGAGACCGTCGCCGTCGCCGGGGTGGAGCGGCCGGTGCCGCTGGAGTTCGAGTGGGTGCTCCTGCCGGTGCACGACACCCTCGAGCTGCTGCTGCGCGATGACCGGGCGCCCGTCTACGTCGTGTCGTTCACCCAGGCGGCAGCGGTGGAGCAGGCGCAGGCACTCATGTCGGTCGACGTCATCTCCTCCGAGCGCAAGAAGGCGATCAAGGAGGCCGTCGGGGGGTTCCGCTTCAGCCCGGGCTTCGGCGTGGCGCTGCGACGCCTGGTGCTGCACGGCATCGGAGTGCACCACGCGGGAATGCTGCCGAAGTATCGACGGCTCGTCGAGACCCTCGCCCAGCGCGGGCTCCTCGCGGTCATCTGCGGTACCGACACCCTCGGGGTGGGCATCAACGTGCCGATCCGCACGGTTCTGCTGACCTCGCTGACGAAATACGACGGGCGCCGCGAGCGCATCCTTCGGGCGCGCGAGTTCCACCAGATCTCGGGGCGGGCGGGGCGGCCCGGCTTCGACACGATGGGTTACGTCGTCGTGCAGGCCCCCGAGCACGTCATCGAGAACGCCAAGGCCATGGCGCGAGCGGGCGGTGACCCCAAGAAGGAGCGGCGAATCAGCCGAAAGCGCCCGCCCGACGGGGTGCTGACCTACGCCGAGTCGACCTACGACAAGCTCGTGGCAGCAAGCCCCGAGCCGCTGGTGTCGAAGATGAAGGTCGACCACGCGATGGTGCTCAACGTGCTCGACCAGTGGGAGGGGCAGCAGGCCGCGCTGCGCACCCTGCTGCTGGACAACCACGAGGAGCCGGCACGCCGCGAGGCGCTCGTCGAGCGGGCGGTGCAGGTGATGGGGTCGCTGC
>JBDSVV010000136.1:0-3044 GCA_039927035.1 Ornithinibacter sp.
CACGGATCGCGGCGATGGTGCACTTTCACCCCGCAGGCGTGCAGGCCCCGTTCTGCGTTGATCGCGTTGACACCCGGCTCGGTGAGGGCCTTCCGTTACCTAAGAGAAGACGGAAGCGGGTTCGGCACAGCTGACCTGCGTGACTGGCCGGGGCACCTGGGGCTTGCGAGGATGAGTGACGGCGCCGCGGTGGCGGTGGCTAGGTCCGCCTGGAAGAGCCGCCTGGCGGTGGCATGGCAGCGACACCGTTGGCTTCCCCCGTTGGCTTCCCCCGCCAGCCTGGCTAGGACTGCGCAGGGCGACGGTCAGCCGAGTCTGAACTCGGCGACCTGACCACGGACCTCACGTGGCTTCGGACACCGGGGCCGCGATTGTTCCGCGACGCCAGCGTTCAGCGCGGTGCGTGCATCCATGGGTCCTTGAGGTCGTAGAAGACCGGTTCCCCCATGGTCAGCGAGTCCATCTCCTGCATCAGCTGCTGGATATCGGGAGGCGGTTCCTTCTGTTCGCCTTCGCGAGCCGCCTCCTCGGAGGTGAAGTACATGGCCATCGTCCAGGCATCCCCGTCGTGCTCGATGGATACGGACCCCAGGATGTCGGGCCGGAACTCTGCCCAGTTGGCCGAGTCGTCCGCCATCAGTTCGCGAGCGCGCGCCGGGTCGCTCGTGCGGCCCTGCATGACTTGTACGAAGCCCGCCTGTGACGGGTCACCCGGGATGTCCAACTCCACGGCCGAACTGTTGTGGAACTGCGGCTCGTCGCTGAAGAGTGCCGCCATCTCCTCCCACCAGGCCGACTGCTCCGGACGTTCACTGTTGAGTTGCGCAGCCTGGTCCGACTCAAAACGCACCAGCGCCACCAGCCGGCCGTCCTCGGTGACGCCACCTGTGCTGCCCAACCAGCCTGTCGCCTTGGCAGAGACCTCGGCCACCCACTTCTCGAGCTGCGCGCGCACCCGCGAAGCGTCAGATACCTGGCCTTGAATCACTTGCACGAACATCTCGAACCTCCATGCCCTCGGGCAGACGCCCACGTGATCTAGTGACGCTACTCCAGTCTCGGCAGCCTCAGCGAGGTCCGATCCTGGGTCAGATGACGGACATCGCGCGCAGATCCGCGCGAAGGCCACGTCCCACCGGTAGGAGATCGGGCAGCGGGAGCCGAGGATCACACTTGCCCCGCCTAAACCGTTCTTCGGACAGACCCTGGCAGGCGGCAGTCCCCAAAGGATATGGATAGAGCCAGTTCGTTGATGTCCGTAAGGGGAACCCGATCCGGCGCCTGGTGTCGCCTCCGAGCGAAGGACGGGTGTTGTCCCGCAAGGGATTGGTCTCCGGAACAGGTTCCACTGCGGGGACGAGCGGGCCGGTGTGTCGCGATGCGCGGGACAGACTCTCACCTGCGGTCATTGAGGGGCGTCTGCAGGTTCAGACGGCATGAGTGCTGGCTCGGGTCGGATGCCGCGAAATAGCAGATAGCCGAGCATCCAGAATTCGCCGATGGTGGCGGGGAACGCCAGTCCGTCGACCAATAGGCGGGGGGCGTCCACCAAGCCGTAGTCGACCAGTGCGCTGAGCATGTAACCCACGCCGCCCACGATCAGGACCCACCCCAGTACTCGCGGGAAGCGGTCTGTGGCCACCGCCGCCCACCCCATCGGGATCAGCCACAGACCGAAGAACACGGCGCCGATACCCCAGAAGTCATTGCTGAGCTGGAAGAGCAGCCCCACAGTGGCTGCGGCATCACCACCGGGAGCCAGTGAGGCATCGCCGGCCACTGCTACGGCCGTGGCCACGCATACCGCGCTCCCCATGATTGCCACAGCGTTGATCAGTCCGAACGCAGCGACCGAAACCCCGGCGACAGGGTGAACTGTCCTCAGCAGCTTGTAGAACCACAACGCCACGAGCGCCTGAGTGACCACGATGGTCATCTCCAGAAACACAGCCAGATGGGCAAGGCCCTCCTTGTCGGTGAGGCTACTGAGGGTGGCCGCTGGGTCACCCTCGACATAGATCGCAGGGCGAAGAAGCAGGAAGCCGAGCATTCCGGAAATCGCTAGCCCCAGATACCACCCGCCGGTGACACGCGCGGTCGTTGTCAGGTCTGTCAAGGCCACTCCCCTTTGTGCCCAGGGCTGCAGATCGACTGATTGGTTGCGCGTCATGATCCTCTTCTTCCTAGCGCCCGAAATGGAACCTCCGGCCACGGCGCGTGACTACACACCGCGGTGCTGACACTCATCTCAGGATCTCCGCAAGAGACAGGCCATGGCGATTAGCCGCTCGTCCGCCACGACACTGATCGCTCCTCGACTGTGCGCTCGAACGGTAGTCCGAGTACATCGGGTGCGGCCCTGATCCGACCCTGAGATCCAGGAACCTCCGCACAGCCAAGGTGCCGCTGGTCGGAACCTTCTGCGGCGAGGACCGCGTTCGTCGCGGCGCTCAGCGACGGCTTCCCGGAGGCGGATCGGCACGCGGAGCCTGTCACAGCGGGATCCCGTGGGGGACGAGCGCGCCCCGTGGCCTCGGCCGGCGCGGGGTCGCCGGGCTCGGTTGTGCTTGCGGCCCTCGGATTTACAGTCTGGAGTCGATGGATGATTTCCTGACTTGGCTCTTGTCATCCGAGTTTCAAAGATGGCAAACAGTGGAGTTGCAACCCGGAGGAGGCATGCGAAGGTGGCGGTCCCTTCCTGAGCCTGGCCTGGTCTTGGGTGGTGTAGCGGGTAGCGCCGTGCTCGTGCAGGACGGACTCGCCGTTCGATCGACGACCGACGGCAGCGAGTGGGAGCACGGGCTCGTCGACCAGCGGGTCGGCCAATGGGTCGGTCTCGAGGCCGTTCGAGGTGAGTTGCACCGCGACCTCGGGCCGGAGAGCCCGTTCGATGACCTGGTCTGTGGCGGCCTGTCGATCTGCTGCGGTGGCGAACCGGAGGGCCCGGAGCTGGCGCTCGGTCTCGGCCAGGACGTTCCAGCGGGTCCAGGTGGCCTTCTCCTCCGACACAACCGCGACAACGCTTTGCGCCAGGTCGTCGACGT
>JBDSVV010000137.1:0-10352 GCA_039927035.1 Ornithinibacter sp.
GGGCAGCAGCCCGTGCTGACGATGACCCGGATGGCTTTCGACGCCTCGGGCAACGCCGTGGAGTTCGGGGACCACTGCTACCGCGCGGAGGACTACTCCATCGACATCATGGTCGACGAGCGCTGAGTCCTCACGCCAGCCCGACACCGACTGCCCGCCCTGATGTGGGTGAAGATCGCCGCTTGAGCGACGGTCTTCACCCACGTTCAGGACCGGCGCGCTCACTCCGTCCCGAGGTCGTCGAGGACGTGTCGGAGGTATCGGCGTGGTTCGGCGAGGAAGCTGCGGTGGTGCGCCACCACCTCGAGGTCACCCCACACGGTCTCTTCGATGCCGTGCTCCCCCAGGTCGAGGAGGCGCGCGCCGGGGATCGCGGCGAGGACGGGTGAGTGGGTGGCGATGAGCACCTGGGTGCGCGGCCGCCGAGCCATCTCGGCGAGCTCGGCGAGGAGGTGGAGCTGGGCCTGGAAGGAGAGCCCCGCCTCGGGCTCGTCCATGATGAAGAACCCTTCACCGGAGAAGCGCCGGGTGCCGAGCAGCGCGACGAAGGACTCCCCGTGGGAGAGCCCGTGGAAGAGCGGGTCGCGCGACCAGGCCGACTCCGAGCGCGAGGTGTCGAGGGAGGTGAACAGCCCGTGCATCGTCTCGGCCCGCACGAAGTACCCCCACTTCGGGGCACCGGCGCCGCGCACCAGCGTGAGCCAGTCGTGCAACGGCGACTCGCTGTCGTGCGTGCGGTGCCGCGCACCGGTCGACCCGCCCTCGGCGTTCAACCCGTAGGCCATCGCGATGGCCTCGACCAGCGTCGACTTCCCCGAACCGTTCTCACCCACGAGCACGGTGCACCGGCCCAGGTCGATCCCGCGGGCCAGCACCTCGGCGACCGCGGGAAGGGTGGCCGGCCACGGTGGCGCACCGTCGGGACCTACCGGCACCTCGGCATACCGGTGGCGCTCGACCCGACGCACCGGCAAGGGGTCGGTCCAGTTCTCACCGCTGCCACTCACCCGGGCACCGTAACGCCCGGGCCCGACACCCTCGTACCCTTGACTCTCGTGAACGACACCCCCCCGGCCGCGCTGCCCGAGGTCGCCCTGCCCGAGCAGATGAAGATCCGGCGCGCCAAGCGCGAGCGCCTCCTCGCCCACGGTCGCCAGCCCTACCCGGTGTCCGTCGCCCGCACGCACTCCCTCGCGCAGGTGCGCGAGCAGTGGGGCCACCTCGAGACCGGCGAGGAGACCCAGCACGTCGTCGGCGTGGCCGGCCGGGTCGTCTTCGTGCGCAACACGGGCAAGCTCGCCTTCGCCACCCTCCAGGAGGGAATCGGTACCAGGCTCCAGGTGATGCTCAGCCTGGCCGAGGTCGGCGAGGGCGCCCTTACGGCGTGGAAGGCTGACGTCGACCTGGGCGACCACGTGTTCGTGCGGGGCCGGGTCATCTCCTCGCGGCGCGGTGAGCTCTCGGTCATGGCGACCTCGTGGGAGATGGCGAGCAAGGCGCTGCGCCCGCTTCCCGTGCTCCACAAGGAGCTCTCCGAGGAGAGCCGGGTGCGTCAGCGCTATGCCGACCTCATCGTGCGCCAGGAGGCGCGAGACATGGTGCGCACCAAGGCTGCTGCCCTCAAGGCCGTGCGCGAGGTGCTCGACGCCCAGGGTTACGTCGAGGTCGAGACCCCTGTGCTCCAGCTGATCCACGGCGGGGCAGCTGCGCGCCCGTTCCGCACCCAGATGAATGCCTTCGACCACGAGATGGTGCTGCGCATCGCCTTGGAGCTCAACCTCAAGAAGGCCGTCGTCGGCGGGGTCGACCGGGTCTACGAGATGGGCCGCATCTTCCGCAACGAGGGGGTCGACGCCACGCACTCCCCGGAGTTCACGATGCTCGAGGCCTACCAGGCTTGGGGCGACCAGCGCAGCATCGGCGCCCTGATCCGCGACCTCTACCTCGGCGTCGCGGACGCGCTGGGCTCCCGGCAGGTCCAGACCCCCACCGGGACCGTGGACCTCGACGGTGAGTGGCGCTGGCTCCCGGTCTACGAGGCGGTCAGCGAGGTGCTCGGTGAGACGGTCACCATCGAGACCCCGAAGGAGACGCTGCTGCGGTATGCCGCGGAGCACCGGGTCGAGGTCGACCCCGGCCTGGAGAAGGACAAGGTCTTCCTCGAGCTGCTCGGCGAGGTCGTCGAGCCAGGACTGCTCCAGCCCACCTTTCTGTGCGACTACCCCGCCATCGCCCAGCCACTGGCCCGCCCGCACCGGGAGAAGGAGGGGCTCATCGAGGCGTGGGACCTGATCATCGCCGGGGTCGAGCGTGGCACCGGGTTCTCCGAGCTGGTCGACCCCGAGATCCAGCGGCAGGTGCTCCGCGACCAGTCACTGCGCGCCGCCGGTGGCGACCCCGAGGCGATGCAGCTCGATGAGGACTTCCTGCGCGCCCTCGAATACGGCGCTCCTCCGATGGGTGGGTTGGGGCTGGGACTCGACCGCCTCATCATGCTCTTCACGGGCGCAAACATCCGCGAAACCATTCTCTTTCCCCATCTGAAGCCGGAGGCCTGACCCGTGTCCGCCGTGTGGCCCTATCTCGCAGCGATCATCCCGACCATTCTCGTCGCGATTCTCTTCTATTTCCTCATCAAGTCGATGCTCGAGGGGGATCGGCGCGAGCGCATCGCACAGTCGCAGTACGACGCCGAGGAGACGCGCCGTCGTGCGGCAGAGCGCACGGAGGACCACCTCGACACGGACGATCCCGGAGCACGCTGAAGGACCTTCTACATATTTTCCTTTACTCTTCCTTTACCTTCTTGCGGGTCGCTGTTACCGTTGCGGCGAAATACTTCATGTGCCGTACCCGGCATCCCTCATAGCCCCGTGAAGGACCTCTCATGGCAAAGAAAGTTCACGTCCTGCTCGTCGATGACCTCGACAAGGATTCCCCCGCCGACGAAACAGTTTCGTTCTCGCTCGACGGTGTCAGCTACGAGATCGACCTGACCTCTGAGAACGCCGGCAAGCTGCGCGCGGACCTCGCGCTCTGGATCGGTCACGCCGAGCGCACCGGCGGCCGCCGGAGCACGACTCGGGGTGGCGCGAAGTCTGCCGGCCCCAAGAGCGACCTCGGCGCGGTCCGCGAGTGGGCCCGCGCCAACGGGCACCAGGTCAGCGACCGCGGCCGCATCTCGGCGCAGGTGCAGTCCGCCTATGACAAGGCCCACTGATCGGCCCAGCACAGACACCGCCCGGAGCGGCGCCCCTCGACCTCGAGGGCGCCGCTTCGCGCATGTCCCGACGCCACGCGTGGCTGGGTTTCACGACGAGCGGACCACCGCTCCCCCGCCGCGGGGTCGCCGGCGCCGCCGGCTGGCAGGAGGGTTTCCGGTCCCTGCAGGAGCGGTGGTATGCCGTCGACGCGCCACACGTTGCCGCGGCGATGGTCCTCCAGTGGGTGCTCCAGGTTCCGGCCCACACCGCCGCGCACGCAGCCTCGGCGGGTCCGCACCGCGCAGACCTCGGGGGCCTGACCTACTCCCTCGGCCCATCACTGGTGCCCGATCTCGTGCGTCTCACCACCCTCATGGCCGATGCCGGCGACCTCACGGGTCGGATGGCTCGGGCACGCGCCGACTACCGCGCGGTCGCGGAGCCGATCGCCGCGGCATACCCGGCCATCGTCCGGCTCGGCCCGCACACCCGCAGCGGGATGGTCGCGGACATGTGGAGCGCGGCCGAGCGAGAGGCGCTCGGTGCGGCCGGCCTCATCCTGCCGGGCGCCCTGGCGCGGGAGTCGTGCTGCCTGATCTACGCGCTGCCGGGCTGCGTCGAGTGCGCCGGCTGCCCGCGCCTGCGCTCGACGGCTCCCACCGCCTCGTAGGTGCAGTCACCGCCACACCCCACCGTGTCGGCGCCGTCGCCGAGCCCAGTGCGCCCACCAGTCAGGGCAGGTCCGCGAGCAGGTCCCCGTCTCTCTCGACGCGCTCGAGCACCTCGTCAAACATCAGCTGGCGCAGTGAATCCGGTTCCGCCGCACCGCGCTCCACCTCCTCCCAGGTGCGCGGCGCCGCGACGTTGGGCAGCTCCCGACCTCGCAGCGAATAGGGGCTGATCGTCGTCTTCGCCGCGACGTTCTGGCTCCAGTCCAGGAAGATCTTGCCCGGGCGCAGGGACTTGGTCATCTTCCACAGCACGAGGTCGGGGTGCCTCTTGGTCATCTCCTGCGCGAGCTGCTGGGCCAGGTCGCGCACCTGGTCGGAGGTCAGGTCCCCGCCCAGCCCCGCATACAGCTGCATGCCCTTGCTGCCCGAGGTGACCGGGAACAGATCGAGGCCCAGCGAGGACAGCCGCTCGCGCACGAGCAGGGCGACCTTCGCGCACTCGTGCAGCCCCGCAGGCTTGCCGGGGTCGAGGTCGATGACGAGGCGGTCGGGCGTGGTGGGCTCGCCCTCGTGGTCGATGGTCCACTGCGGCACGTGCAGCTCGAGGGAGTTGAGGTTGACCAGGTAAGTCAGGTCGGCAAGGTCGGCCACCAGGGGGTAGGTCACGTCGTCGACGGGCACCCGCGGGAGCCAGCTGGGCGCGCCGGAGGGCAGGTTCTTCTCGAAGAACATCTGGTCCTCGACACCGTGCGGCCAGCGCACCCGGGTGACGGGTCGCCCCTGGAGGTGGGGGAGCAGCAGCGGCGCCACCTGCGCGTAATAGCTGAGCACCTCGCCCTTGGTCGTCTCCTTCGCCGGATACATCACCTTCCCCAGGCTGGTGAGCCGCAGTCGCCGCCCGGCGACCTCGACCCGGGTCACCTCCGGCACGTGCTCAGGCATCGGTGACCTCGGTCAGGTCGGCGGCGGTGAGGTCGATGCGCACCCCGAGGTATGCCGGTTGCCGCAGCCGGTGCTGCCCGGTGAGCTCCAGGGCCCGCACCTCGATGACGACGACGGGCTCGAGCCACGTCGTGCCGTCGGCGTCGATCGACGGCACGACGTCGGAGAACGGCGGGGTGGCGCGCTCGAGCGGGCGCAGCCGGCCGGCGAGCGCCACGCCGGCCGAGCCGGCCAGACCGGAGCCGACACGACCGGCATACCGCCAGCCCCCGTTGCCGTCGGGCAGGCCCACGAGCACCGCGCCAAGCCTGTCCCTCGACCCGACCTCGCGGCGCCAGCCGCCGACGACGACCGAGTGGGTGCTTCGGTGCGCGGTCTTGCGCCAGTCCGGTGACCTACGCCCGACGGCGTAGGGCGAGGCGCGGCGCTTGCTGACGATGCCCTCGAGGCCCTGCTCGGCGGTGGCCGCGAGTAGCCCGACACCGTCGTCGTGGACCTCCGGTACCTGCCAGTTCCGACCGGTGAGGTCGAGGCGCTCGAGCAGCTCCCGGCGCGCTGACCACGACTGGCCGGTCAGGTCGGCCCCGAAGAGCCGGAGCAGGTCGAAGACCATCAGGGTGACCGGACGGGTCGAAGCCAGTCGCTCGGCCTGGGCTCGTTTGGTGACGTGGATCCGCTCGGTGAGGGCGTGGAAGCTCGGACGACCCTCGCCCATCGCGACGACCTCGCCGTCAAGGAGCATGTCGTCGTAGTCCTCACCGAGGGCCCCGAGCTCGGGGAAGGCTGCGGTGACGTCGCGCTCGGTGCGCGACCACAGCGTGACGACGCCGTCGCGCACGTCGACGAGCACGCGCATCCCGTCCCACTTGACCTCGTGCACCCAGGCGTCGCCGGTCGGGACCGACTCCGCGACGGTGGCGAGCATCGGGCGCATGCGCACATCCTGCCCGTCTCGCGGGCTAGCGTCGCCGTCATGAGGCGACGGGGACCGGAGGAGCCGGGTGCCGGCGCAGTGGTCCTGGTCGAGGGCGAGAGCGACGCCGTGGTGGTGCGCACGCTGCTCGAGCGGCGGGTGGTGGCGGCCGAGGTGGTGTCGATGGGCGGGGTCACCAACCTGGCACGCCACCTCGAGGAGCTGGGCGGACCGGGGCCGGACGTCTTCGCGCTCGTCGACGCCGGAGAGGTGCGCTTCGCGACCGGGGCGCTGCGCCGCCACGGCATCCGCGCCGAGTCGGCAGAGCAGCTGGCGTGGCACGGGGTCTTCGTCTGCGACCGCGACCTCGAGGACGTGCTCATCCGGGCGCTCGGTCCCGACGTGGTGCGCGATGAGCTGGCCGGGATGGCCGAGCTGAGCGGGTTCACCACCTTCGCGCAGATGCCCCAATGGCGCGGGCGCCCGGTCACCGACCAGCTGCACCGCTTCGCCGGCTCGGGGTCGGGGCGCAAGCTGCGACTCGCGGGCAGGCTGGCGGCGAGGTTGGACCCGGCTGCACTTCCGGCCCCGATCGACGCCCTCGTCGAAGCGGTCGGCGTGCGGACCGGCTGAGGCGGCTGAGCGCCGGCCCTCCACGAGAGGGCCCGCGCGAAAACCTGTGGCGCTATGTCGTCGTCGTCCGGCATCCTTGCTCCTGGACAGCGGACGGGGAGCAGCCACACCGGGTTACCGGGACGGTCCTGCGCGTCACCCGCTCGCTCTGGGTCCCCTGCACGCTCACTGCAGACACCTGGCATCCGGGGTTCGACTCCCTTGGCGCCATCGGTCGGGTTCCCGCGAGCCAAGGGCTCTGCGGCCCGGCACCGCCACGAAGGGGTGTCGGGCCCCGCCCCGGCTCGCGCCGACCGGTGGCGTCGCCCCGTGCCGCCGGACGTGCGAGGGCCCGGTGTCGGCGCCCAACCCACCCAACCCAGCGATGCGCCCGAGGAGGTGCCCGAGATGTCCCTGTTCACCATCACCGTCCCCACCCACACCACCCGCGTGGAGTACCGCCACGGCGCGGTCTCCCGCGTGCTGGAGCCCGGGCGCCACCCGCGCCGGTGGGGTGTCAACGCAGACCGGGTCGATCGTCGTGAGTCTCTGCTGGCGCTCGCACCCCAGGACGTGCTCACCGCCGACGCTGTCGCGGTGCGGGTCACGGCCACCGTGCGCTGGGAGGTCGCCGACCCGGTCGCGTGGCTCGAACGCTCGACGGAGCCGCTGGGAACCGTCTACCTCGCGGCCCAGATCGCGCTGCGTGACGGACTGGCCGGGCTGTCGGTGGAGGACCTCGCCCGTCGGGGTCCGGCCCTGCCGACCGGTGCGCTCACGGCCGCGGTGGATGCCGTTGCTCGCGGTGTCGGGGTCAAGGTGCGGGAGGTCGTCGTCAAGGACGTCATCCTCCCGGGCGAGCTCCGCGCCGCGGCACTGGAACTGGTCGCGACCCGCTCCCGTGGGGCGGCCCAGCTGGAGGCGGCGCGAGCCGAGACCGCTGCGCTGCGCTCGCTGGCGAACGGGGCGAAGCTGCTCGACGCCCACCCTGCCCTCGCGAGGTTGCGCCTGGTCCAGGCCGCGCCGATCGGCTCGACCATCGTCCTGCGACTCGGCGAGGGCACTGACGGGCCAGTCACGCCCGGCGGGCCCGGCTGAGCTGCAGCGCGGGCCAAGCTGAGCTGCAGCGCGAGCCCAGCTCGGCCGCAGCGGCCGCCGCACCCCGTGGTGCGGCGGCCGTTTCGGGCTCGAGCCCACCGTGGCCCACCCAACGCGCCTACGCTGGGAGCCTGCGGCCGGGCGCGGGGCCGCGAACGGCATACGGAGAGGGTGCAGCGATGCGGGCGATCTGGAAGGGAGCGGTCTCCTTCGGACTGGTCAACGTGCCGGTGCGGCTCTACTCCGCGACCGAGAACCACGACGTGCAGTTCCGCCAGGTGCACCGCGAGGACGGCGGCCGGATCCGCTACCGGCGGGTGTGCCAGATCGACGGCGAGGAGGTCTCCTACGACGACATCGCCAAGGGCTACGAGACCGAGGACGGCGATATGGTCGTGCTCACCGACGAGGACTTCGCCGACCTGCCGAGCAAGACGTCAAAGGAGATCGGGGTGACCAAGTTCGTCCCCGAGGACCAGATCGACCCGATGTGGCTGGACAAGTCCTACTTCCTGGAGCCCGACAAGGCCGCGGCCAAGCCCTACGTGCTGCTCCGCGACGCGTTGGAGAAGGAGAAGCGGGTGGCGATCGCCACGGTCTCCATCCGCACCCGGATGACGATGGCCGTGCTGCGGGTGCGCGAGGGCGTCATCGTCATGCAGACGATGCTCTGGCCCGACGAGATCCGCGCCGCCGACTTCGCCCACGTCGAGGAGGAGCAGCACGCCACCAAGCAGGAGATGGACATGGCGAAGATGCTCATCGACCAGCTGGCCGGCGACTACGAGCCCGATGAGTACGATGACGACTACGCCATCGCGGTGAAGGAGCTCGTGCGCGCCAAGGTCGAGGGCGGCGAGGTGCGGGTGGCCGCAGCCGAGCCGGAGGAGTCGGGCGAGGTGGTCGACCTGCTCGCCGCACTGGCCCGCTCGGTCGAGAGGGCCAAGGCCTCCCGAGGGGAGGCACCGGCGTCGACAGCCGCGAAGAGCAGCGCCACGGAGGGCGACGGCACGAAGCAGTCGCCGGCGAAGAAGTCCGCCAAGAAAGCCGGCGCGAAGAAGGGCGCCGGCGCGAAGGCCTCGGACACGAAGCCGGCGAAGCGGGCGAGCTGATCGTGGCGCCCGCCTGACCGCTCGCTCCAGTCAGCGGTGCCCGACGCGCGACCCCGCGCGCCCCTGACACCCACCCGGCATACGCTCTCGGCATGCCCGAGGGACACACGCTCTACGCGCTCGCCCGCGACCTGCACGCCGCGTTCGTCGGCACCTCCCCGGAGGTGAGCAGCCCGCAGGGGAAGTTCACCGCAGGGGCGGCCCAGCTCGATGGTCTCGAGGTGCTGCACGCCACCTCTCGGGGCAAGCACCTGTTCATGGAGTTCGAGGCCGACCGCTGGCTGCACGTGCACCTCGGCCTCATCGGCACCTTCACCATCGACGCCGGCGAGTGGACCGGTGAGGTGGCGGTGGTGGGGCAGGTCCGGCTGCGGTTGCGCACCGACGACCACGTCGCCGACCTGCGCGGGCCGACCCTGTGCGAGGTCGCCAGCCCGGAGCGGGTCGACTCGGTGCTCGCCGGCCTCGGCCCCGACCCACTCCGCCCCGACTCCGACCCGGACACGGCCTGGCAGCGCATCTCGCGCTCGACGCGGCCGATCGGCGAGCTGCTCATGGACCAGTCGGTGATCGCGGGGGTCGGCAACATCTATCGCTCGGAGGTGCTCTTCCGGCACCGCCTCTCTCCCTTCACTCCTGGGCGCTCGTTCCGCCGCGCGTCCTGGCGGATGGTCTGGGAGGACCTGGTGCGCCTTCTGCCGCTGGGGGTGGCCACCGGCCGGATCATCACGGTGCCCGAGCAGGTGGAGTCGGTGGAGGCTGCCCTGGGCCGCGGCGAGGTGCCCCGGCTCCCGGAGCGCTCCTCGCTGGTCTACAAGCAGGCCGGGATGCCCTGTCCCACGTGCGAGTCGCGCATCCAGACGCGCGTCGTGTCCGGCCGGAACCTCTTCTGGTGCGGCCGCTGCCAACGGCGCCACTGAACCATCCTCTCCCCGGCGTTCCCTGGGCGCGTGACGTCCCCCACGATGGGTGCGTGTCCACGAGGCGTCTTCCTCACCAAGCCCGGTCGGGCCGACTGGCACACGACCGTGCTGGCGGCCCTGCATGTCGCGGGCACCCTGGGTCGAGCCGCTGGGGCCGCCCTTCGCGGCCGGACCGCAGCCCACCTGTGGAGCCTGGAGCGGCGCCCTGGCCCCCTCGTCGAGATCGCCGTCCCACGCCATCGCCGGGTCAGGGCACCAGTTGGGCCAGGGTCCGCAGGGTCACCGGATGCGGCAGATCATCCACGAGAGGCAGATTCCCCGGCGCACCACCCTCGTGGTCACGATCCTCGACCTCGCCGCCGAGGGTCTCCCGACGATGCCCGTGGTGGGGTGACCCGCCCCATGCAGCAGGAACGCACCACCGCCAGGATGCTGCACCAGGAACTGGAACGTCGAGCCCGTGACCCGCTACCGCTGCCGAGATGGCTGACCTGTTGCGCTCTGGGGTGGTCCGGAACGGCGCACCCGTGCCGACGGCGGGACTGCTCCCGCCATGGCCGCGATGGTGGAGCATGCGGCTGGCCCCGGCATCGCGGATCTCCCACCACGGCCGGGATGCCGGGACTTCTGCCGTGAGCGAACACGAGCGTGGGACGGGTTCGACAGGAACACGGGCAGGCGCCCCGGACGTTGGACCCCCCGAAGAGGTCGCCTCCGTGGCGACCGGTCAGCGACATCGCGCTGCCTGTCTCAGGCAGCGCGGCTAGCATCGAGGGGACTCGACGTCAGGAGAAGCACCATGTTCGAACGGTTCACCGACCGCGCCCGCCGGGTGGTCGTGCTCGCCCAGGAAGAGGCGCGCGGTCTCAACCACAACT
>JBDSVV010000138.1:0-4016 GCA_039927035.1 Ornithinibacter sp.
GGCATCACCGGATGAAGCAACACGGCCGGTGGCGCTACACCCTCGAACCCGACGGGGTCATCACCTGGATCTCACCCACCGGCGAGAAACGCGTCACCCTGCCCGACCACACCCACTGGCCACCACCCTGCGTCGAGCCTGGGTCCGCAGCCGGTGCATCAGCGGCACCAGTCGCGGAACTCCTCGCTGGCGCCCCGCCCTTCTGACGAAGCGCCGGTGACTCGGAGGCATACTTGCCGACCATGGACGACCGCACGGTGCTCGTGATCAACGGGCCGAACCTCAACCTTCTCGGCGAGCGCGAACCCGCCGTCTACGGCAGCGCGACCTTGGCCGACGTCGAAGGACTGTGCCGTGCGGCCGCTGATCTCGCGGGCCTCCACCTCGACTTCCGCCAGAGCAATCACGAAGGGGTGCTGATCGACTGGGTGCAGGAGGGTCGGTCGGGCAGCGCCGGCATCATCATCAACGCTGCCGGCTACACCCACACGTCGGTGGCCCTGCGCGACGCGCTGTCCGCCTGTCGGGTGCCTCGCGTCGAGGTGCACATCAGCGACATCCACGCGCGTGAGGAGTTCCGTCACCACTCCTACCTCACCGACGTCTGCGACCACGTCATCGTCGGTCGGGGAGCGCAGGGCTACGCCGAGGCGGTCGAGTGGGTGGGCCGGCATCGTGGAGCGTGACCTCCCCGCGCGGTGGCGCAGCCCCCAGTGGAGAGCCGAGATCGAGTCCTGGCTCTGGCCGGCACTCGCCGACTCCGGCCGCGCCCCCACTGGTCCCTTGGTCCAGGCACACGTGCGGTTCTGGTCCACGGTGCTGCACGTCGAGACGGATGCCGGCCGCGTGTGGGTCAAGGAGAACGCCCCGTCCCAGGCCTTCGAGGCCGCGCTCGTCGCGACCGTCGAAGAGATCCTTCCGGGTCTGTGCGCCCCTCTGATCGCCGTCGACTCCGAGCGAGGGTGGTTCGCGACGGCCGACCTGGGGCTGCCGCTGTGGCACGACGAGACGCCGCCGCCCGTCGAGGACTGGGTCACGGCCGTGGAGGGGTACGCGCGGGCACAACGCGTGCTCACCGAGCACGCTGAGGCGGTTCTTGCGGCGGGGGTGCCGGTCTTTCCGGAGGCCCCCGATGACGTGGTGGCCTGGGTGAGCGACCTCATCGAGGGTCTGCGGTCGTTGCCGACAGACGACCCGCGCCGCCCGACCGACGAGGAAGTGGCGCTCGTCGACGACGGGCTCCATCGGATCCACGAGGCGGCCGCTGTGCTCGAGCGCAGTGCGATGCCGTGCACGCTCCAGCACAACGACCTCCACCTCGGGAATGCCTTCCGGCGGCCCGAGGGAGGGATGACCTACATCGATCTCGGTGACTCCCTGTGGGCGCATCCGCTCACGACCCTGCGCATCCCCCGGTGGATCATGCGCCACCGCTTCGCCCTCGGCGAGGACGACCCGGCGATCCTGCGGGCCGTCGACGCGGGACTCGAGCCGTGGACCGACCGGTGGGACCCCGCGTCTCTCGTCGCACTGCTACCGGCAGCCGACCGTATCTCGTGCCTGCACCGGGCGCACTCCTGGGCCCGCCTCCAGGGCGACGTGCCCGTTGCGGTGGTGGACGAGGAGTATGCGCGAGCGGTGACCGAGTGGGTCGTCGACGGCGCGGCTCCAGATCCCTACGCGTCCGGCATTGCCCGCTGACCCCACAGTCCGCCCCCATCCAGGCTGTCGGTGACTGGTCGGTAAGTACTTGGACGTCCTACCATCGGGTCACCGCCTTCGAAGGGACCCCCATGGCACACCAGCCGTCCAGCCCGAAGCACGAGCTCCACGTCGCGACTCACCCGGTGCGCATCGTCACAGCGTCGGCCCTCTTCGACGGGCACGACGCGTCGATCAACATCATGCGCCGGATCATGCAGAGCCAGGGCGCCGAGGTGATCCACCTCGGCCACAACCGATCCGTGCAGGAGGTCGTCGACGCGGCCGTCGAGGAAGACGTCCAGGGCGTCGCCGTCAGCTCCTACCAGGGCGGGCACGTGGAGTACTTCGAGTACCTTGTCGAGCTGTTGCGCGAGGCCGGTGCCGGCCACGTGCGGGTCGTCGGTGGTGGTGGCGGGGTCATCGTTCCGACCGAGGTGGCGCGCCTGCGTGATGCCGGCGTCACGATCTTCAGCCCCGAGGACGGCCAGCGGCTCGGGCTGCCGGGCATGGTCAACCAGGTGATCGCCGCCTGCGACACAGACCTCTGGGAGGGTCACCCGACCACGGCCCACGCCGTGATGTCGGGAGATCGGGCCGCCGTGGCCCGTGCCATTACTGCCGCGGAGACCGGTCACCTCGACGAGGGGATGCGCGCCGAGCTCGTGGCAGCGGCCGCGCGTCGACACGTGCCGGTGCTGGGCATCACGGGAACCGGTGGCTCGGGCAAGTCCAGCCTCACGGACGAGCTGGTCCGCCGCATCCGGATGGACCAGCAGGACAAGTTGCGTGTCGCGTGCGTCGCGATCGACCCCACGAGGCGCCGCGGTGGTGGGGCACTGCTGGGCGACCGCATCCGGATGAACTCGCTCGACGGCGACCGCATCTACTTCCGGTCCCTCGCGACCCGCGGCAGCCGCGAGGTGCCCGAAGCACTTGGCGACGTGCTGACGATCCTGAAGGCCGCGGCCTACGACCTCGTCATCGTCGAGACCCCCGGCATCGGCCAGGGCGACGCCGCGATCACCACCTTCGCCGACGTCAACCTCTACGTCATGACGCCCGAGTTCGGTGCGGCCAGCCAGCTCGAGAAGATCGACATGCTCGACTTCGCCGACGTGGTGGCGATCAACAAGTTCGAGCGGCGCGGCGCGCTGGACGCGTTGCGCGACGTCGGGCGCCAGATGGTGCGCAACCGGGAGGAGTTCGGCAAGAAGCCCGAGGACATGCCGGTCTTCGGTACCTCCGCGGCCACCTTCAACGATGACGGGGTGACCGCCCTCTACCAAGAGCTGCGCGGACTGCTCGCCGAGTCCGGGCTCGAGGTCTCCGAGGGAGCCCTCGAGCCGGTCGACGTGCGGCACTCCTCGGTGCTGCGCCAGGTCGTGCCACCGCAGCGCGTGCGCTACCTCGCCGAGATCACCGAGACGGTCCGTGGCTATCACGAGGACACCGCTCGGTATGCCGCGGCGGCACGTCGGGTGCAGCGGCTCGCCGAAGTCGGGGAGGACCTGGCGCACGCGGGCTCGGAGCGCTCAGCAGTTGACGCCCTCCTTGACGGCGCCCGCGAGGACCTGCCGTTGTCGGTGGCGCGTCAGCTGTCCGGTTGGTCCTCGGTCGTCGAGGCCTACGTGGGCGACGAGCAAATCATCACGGTGCGCGACAAGGAGATTCATACCTCCTTGGTGCGAGAGACCCTCTCCGGCAACCGAATTCGCCGGGTTTCGTTGCCCCGCTACAGCGACGACGGCGATCTCGTGTCATTCCTGCGTCGTGAGAACCTTCCCGGTCATTACCCGTTCACCGCCGGTGTGTTTCCCTTCAAGCGCGACAACGAGGACCCGGCGAGGATGTTCGCGGGTGAGGGTGACCCGTTCCGCACCAACCGCCGGTTCCACCTGCTCTCCGAGGGGCAGCCCGCGACGCGCCTCTCGACGGCCTTCGACTCGGTCACGCTCTACGGCCGTGACCCCGACCCCCGCCCCGACATCTACGGCAAGGTCGGCACCTCCGGGGTCTCGGTGGCAACCCTTGAGGACATGAAGGCGCTGTATGCCGGCTTCAACCTGACCTCTCCGAGCACGAGTGTCTCGATGACGATCAACGGACCCGCGCCGACGATCCTCGCGTTCTTCCTCAACGCCGTCATGGACCGTGAGGTGGAGCAGTGGGCGGCCGAGCAGGGACGGGAGCCGACGGAGCAGGAGGCTTCCGGCATCCGCGCCTCGGCCCTGGCGCAGGTGCGGGGCACGGTGCAGGCAGACATCCTCAAGGAGGACCAGGGCCAGAACACCTGCCTGTTCTCCACCGAGTTC
>JBDSVV010000139.1:0-8785 GCA_039927035.1 Ornithinibacter sp.
TCGCCTCCTTCACGCTGCTGCCCGGAAGGATGCGCTCGGCCGTCGCGGCCATGTCGGCGGTGATCCGCGCCAGCTCCTCCTGCCCCCACGCGTAGGTCTCCTCGAGGTCGACGGTGGCGCCGAGGAAGTGCTGGGAGGCCAGCTGGTAGCGCTCGCGCCCACATGCGTCGGCCTCCGGTGCCCGCTCGAGCAGATGCTCGCCGAGGTCAGTGCCGAGCTGGCCGTATGCCGTTGCGGCCGTATGCACGCCCCGCTGCAGGTCGGCTCGCACGGCCGGGTCGAGGAGGTCGCTGCCGGCACGAGCACCGGCCAGGAAGGTGGCGAAGAAGCCGTCGGGAGTGGTCAGGTCCTCGCACTGGCTGATGCACTCGGTGACCTGGCGCCTCGGCGTGACCAGGCCCCGGTCGGCCGACTGGCGCAGGGTCGCGGCGTACTGCTCCAGGGCGCGAGGGATGCGGGTGAGGCGGGTGGCGATCGTGGCCCAGTCGTCCTGGGTGGCGGTGGGCATCAGGTCGAAGACGTCACGACAGGCCTGCATCGGCGAGGCGATGACATTGAGCTCCATCTGGTCGTATCCCGCCTCGTGGGTGCGCACGGTGAGCCCGAGGCGCTCGCGCATCGCGGTGAGCGTGACAGCGTCGACGGCATCGACGGCAGTGGCGCCGTCGAGCTTGCCCAGGGTGTCGCGGGCGAGCTGGGCATGGTGGGCGTAGCCGTCCGGTGAGAGGTCGTCGAGCTCGCTCTGGCCGACGGGCACCCCGAGGTACGTCGCCTCGATCGGGCTCGCCGCGACGGCCGCGTCGAAGTGGGCCTCCGCGATGGCATCGATGGCGGTGGGCGGGCGGGGTGCGGATGTCTGGCTCACCGCGCGGACGCTACCCGACGCCGACGCCGGTTGGAGACGCGGACCCGTGTCACGACATACCCTTCAGGCCATGGGTCCCACGGTGCGCACGGTGAGCGTCGGCAGCCCTCGCGAGGGCATTCTGCGGCGCGGCTCGACGGCGATCGACAAGCGGTCGGTGCCGTCGGTGGAGGTGCGTGACCCCGGGCCGAAGCTCGGTGGGCTGGGGAGCGGCGTGCTCGGCGACGATGTCGTCTCACGCAAGCACCACGGCGGCTCACGGCAGGCGGTGTATGCCGTAGCACGCGAGGAGCTCGACTGGTGGGGAACGGAGTTGGGTCGGACGCTGCGCGACGGGATGTTCGGGGAGAACCTCACCACCGAGGGGATCGACGTCGACGGATCGGTCATGGGGGAGCGGTGGCAGGTCGGTGGGGCACTGCTCGAGGTGTGCGGCCCACGGGTCCCCTGCGCGACGTTCGCCGCGTGGATGGAGGAGAGGGGGTGGGTGAAGCGCTTTGCGGCGCGGGGCCAGACCGGGGCCTACCTCGCGGTGGTCGAGCCCGGCACGATCAGTGCGGGCGATGAGGTGCTGGTGCTCACGCGGCCCGATCACGGCATCACCGTGCCGGACGTGTTCGGGGCTGTCATGGGTGACCAGGACCAGGCGCGCCGGGTGCTCGACGCACACGTGCTCGGCGCGGACGACCATGCCGACCTGGAGAGGGTCCTCGGCGGCCGCACCCCGTGAACAATCGACCAATAGGTCAGTTCTTCACGCATCTGGGACGTGAACAATCGACCAATAGGTCAGTTCTTCAAGCGGCGACGTCGGACACCCTGAAGTGCACGCGCCAGGCATCGTTGAGGCGCGCAGGAACTGGGATCCCGTGCTCCCTCATCACGTCATTGAGCCTGGTCAGCAACCCTTGGGCGTCGCCGAAGAGATCGTCTGCGGTGACGATGGCAAAGGTCCACCCGTCGTCCCTGCTCAGCGTCGTGCGGCGAACCTCGTCCTTCTCTGCCTGTTCTGCCTGGTCGTGCCACCGTCCGTCGTACTCGATCGCCAGTTTCACTTCCTCGTAACCGAGGTCGAGGCGGAACCTCACGGCGCCGTCGGCGTCATGGATCCGGATGTCGACCTGGGGCTCGGGGAGTCCTGCCATGACTATGAGCACCCGCAGTGCCGTCTCGGGAACGGAGTCGACGCGGTCGCGAACCAGGCGTGCGGCATCCAGTGCCTCCTTTCGACACTGACCGACCCAGCCATCGGCGTACGACACGAGGTCGGCGGTCGAGCACCGCTGCTTCTTGACGAAGCGGTCGCCAAGAGCCACGAGGTCCACGAGACCGAGGTGCCTCGCCAGGTGGCAGAAGGTCTGCTCCGGTGACGTGACAGGTAACCCGTGCCTCCTCTTGATGTCGAGCCGGTGGCGGAAGCGATGCGGTGTGATGCCACGCACCCGAAAGCGCACATCCCTCATGAACGAGACGTGGGTCCACTCGTTCTCGGGGACGACCCCTCCCCACAGGCGCGCCGCGGTCCAGTGGCTGAACGCCGCGCCTTCGGGGGCGAGGAGCAGGGCGCAGCGGGCGCGGACGACGACCGTGTCCGGCATCGAGGCGGTGACGAGCACTCCGCGAAACACGAGGCGGTATGCCGGGCCGTCCAGCTCTCGACGCGTCACGCCGAGCAGCGGCGCCTGCGAGGCGAGCAAGGGCCCGGTGGGAGCGGTCGTGGACGGGTCCGGCATACGGCGACGATTCCACGCTGCCGCGGCCGCATTCGAGTTATCCACAGCCGCGTGAAGAAGTGACCTATTGGTCGATTGTTTACCGCTGGGGGACGGGTGGCGGTGGGGGCGTGCAGAAGTGACCTGTCCGGCGACTGTCGACCGGTCAGGGGCGCAGGCTGGTGCGCCAGGCGCCGGGGCCGTGGCCCACCGGTCGGCGCATCGCCGCGGCGTGCGACGCCCAGGACGACCCCGCGTCGGTGTCGGCGTCCTCGCTGCCCCCGGATGCCGCTGCCAGCACCGCGATGATGGCCGCCACGTCCTGCGCGGTGGCCGGACCGGTGATGCGGACGCCGGGAACCGCGCCCGGGGCGGCCGCCTCCCCGTCGCCCGTCACAGGGCCGGGCCCCGAAGAGCTCTGAGCCTGCGACGAGGTCATAGGGGAATGTTCCCGTGCTTCTTGGGCGGCAGCGACTCGCGCTTGGTGCGCAGCGCCCGCAGTGCCTTCGAGACGTTCATCCGCGTGTTGGACGGCGTGATCACCGTGTCGATGTAGCCCCGCTCGGCCGCGACGTAGGGGTTGGCCAGCGCGTCCTCGTACTGCGTGACGAAGGTCGCGCGCGCCTCTTCCACGGAGTCCCCGCGCTCCGCCGCGGCCTTGAGCTCCTTGCGGTAGAGGATGTTGACCGCCCCCTGGGCCCCCATCACGGCGATCTGTGCCGTCGGCCACGCGAGGTTGATGTCGGCCCCGAGGTGCTTGGACCCCATGACGTCATAGGCGCCGCCGTAGGCCTTGCGGGTGATGACGGTGACGAGCGGCACGGTCGCCTCGGCATACGCGTAGATCAGCTTGGCGCCGCGCCGGATGATGCCGTCCCACTCCTGGCCGGTGCCCGGCAGGAAGCCGGGCACGTCGACAAGGGTCAGCACGGGGACGTTGAACGCGTCGCAGGTGCGCACGAACCGGGCCGCCTTCTCGGAGGCGTCGATGTCGAGGGTGCCGGCGAACTGCATCGGGTTGTTGGCGACGATGCCGACCGAGCGACCCTCGACCCGGGCGTACCCGATGATGATGTTGGGCGCGAACAAGGGCTGCACCTCGAGGAACTCGCCCTCGTCGACGATCCGCTCGATGACCTGGTGCATGTCGTAGGGGACGTTGGGGCTGTCCGGGATGATCGTGTCGAGGAACAGGTCGTCGTCGGTGACCTCGAGGTCGTTCTCACCGCCGAATGCCGGGGCGTCCTCCAGGTTGTTGGACGGCAGGTAGGAGAGCAGCGCCTTGACGTACTCGATGGCGTCTTCCTCGTCGGTGCCCATGTAGTGCGCCACCCCGGACTTCGTGTTGTGGGTGCGCGCCCCGCCGAGCTCCTCGAAGCCGACGTCCTCGCCGGTGACGGTCTTGATGACGTCAGGGCCGGTGATGAACATGTGCGAGGTCTGGTCGACCATGACGGTGAAGTCGGTGACCGCGGGGGAGTAGACCGCACCGCCGGCGCACGGACCCATGACGAGCGAGATCTGCGGGATCACCCCGGAGGCGTGCACGTTGCGCCGGAAGATCTCGCCGTAGAGGCCGAGGGAGACCACGCCCTCCTGGATGCGCGCGCCCCCGGAGTCGTTGAGCCCCACGACAGGGCACCCGACCTTCATGGCGAAGTCCATGACCTTGCAGATCTTCTCCCCGAAGACCTCGCCCAGCGACCCGCCGAAGACGGTGAAGTCCTGCGCGAAGACGGCCACGGTGCGCCCGTCGACCGTGCCATAGCCGCTGACGACACCATCGCCGTAGGGGCGGTTGCGGTCACCCCCGAAGGCGACGGACCGGTGTCGCGCATACTTGTCCATCTCCACGAACGAGCCCTCGTCGAGCAGCAGGTCGAGACGCTCGCGGGCGGTCTTCTTCTTCCTCGCGTGCTGCTTCTCGACGGCTCGCTCGGAGCCCGCGTGTGCGACCTCCGCGACGCGTCGCTTGAGGTCGGCCAGCTTCCCGGCGGTGGTGGAGGTGTCGATGTCGGAGGGGACGTCGGTGCCGCCGATGGTCTGGGTGTCGCTCTTGGACATGCTCCGAGCCTAGCCTTGGGCCCATGACCGCGGCCACCGATCCACTCCCGCTGGACGCGGCATGCGTCACACCGGGCGAACCATGGCGCCGGGTGGAGGTGCTGGAGCGGGTCGGCTCCACCAACGACGAGGTGCGCGGCCGCACGCAGCCGTGGCAGGTGGTCGTGGCCGAGCACCAGGATGGCGGTCGCGGTCGCCTCGGTCGTGGGTGGACCACCACCCCCCGGACCTCGCTCGCGGTCTCGGCCCTGGTGCCGCCCCCCGCCTCCGGCCCCTCGTGGGTGCCGCTGCTGGCCGGGCTCGCCGTGCACCGTGCCGTCGTCGAGGTCTCGGGAGTCCTCACCTCGTTGAAGTGGCCCAACGACGTGCTCGTCCCCGGCGACGGGGACCGCAAGCTCGCCGGCCTGCTGTGTGAGTGGACCGAGGCGGGCGTCGTCGTCGGCCTCGGGCTCAACGTCGACACGGCCCGCGCCGACCTCCCGCTCGACACCGCCACCTCGCTGCGGGCCGCGGGCGCCCCGGGAGTCGACCGCGCCACCCTCCTCACGGCATACCTGGTCCACCTGGCCCGGCTCGTGCGCGAGGACACCGGGCCGAGTGCCGCCGGCCCCACGGCATACCGGGTCGCGTGCGGCACGATCGGCAGGGAGGTCCGGGTGAGCCAGCCCGGTGGGGTGCTCAGCACCGGTGTGGCGACAGGGGTGGATGATGCGGGCAGACTGGTCATGCGATCGGGAACCCGGGCGTTTGCCGTGAGCGCGGGTGACGTGGTGCACGTCCGGTCGCGCTGAGAGGAGGGGCATGGCAGGCGGAGGCACCGGCGCGGGCGAGGAGCACGTTCCCGTGAGCGGCGACGGTGTCGAGGACCTGCCGGGAAGGATCGAGCGGGACCTCCTGGGCCGGCACGCCTCGATGAGGCGGGCCGAGGTGACCGAGGGCGCCGGGGTGCCCGCGGCGACGGCCCGCCGGTTCTGGCACGCGATGGGGTTCCAGATCGTCGAGGACCAGGCGATGTTCACCGAGGCCGACCGGGAGGCGCTGCGCAAGGTGGTGGCGCTCGTGGAGGACGGCCGGGTCAGCGAAGAGCTCGCGCTGGGCATGACCCGGGCCTTCGCGAGGACCGCTGACCGGCTGGCCGTGTGGCAGACCCAGCTCGTCGCGGAGTCGCTCTCTTCGCCGCTCTCCGAGGAGCTCGAGGGCAGGGACAGCCGCTCGGTGCCTGAACCGTTGGTGGCCGTCGAGGCGGCAGAGGTGCTGGCGTCACTCACCGACGAGATCGAGCCGCTCCTGGTCTACGTCTGGCGGCGGCACCTGACCAATGCCATCCAGCGCATGCTCGCCGACGCGGACCCCGCGGTGCGCTCGGACCCGTCGGCCCCCGTGCGTGCCGTCGGTTTCGCCGACCTGGTGTCGTTCACCTCGTTCGTGCGGCGGATGAGCGAGCGTCAGCTGGCCCGGCTCGTGCAGCGCTTCGAGCTCCTCGCGAGCGACGTCGTGGCCGAGCACGGTGGCCGGGTGATCAAGACGGTGGGCGACGAGGTGATCTTCGTGCACACCGATGCCGCGGCCGCGGCCGCGATCGCCCTGGACCTCGTCGACGCGATGACCGAGGACGAGCTGCTGCCGCCGGTGCGGGTCGGGATGGCCCACGGCCGCGTCGTCTCGCGCCTGGGTGACGTGTTCGGGATGACGGTCAACAAGGCGAGCCGGATCACCGCGGTGACCCCGTCGGGGATGGTCTACGTCGACGAGGACATGGCGCGCGTGCTCGGCTCGATGTCCGGGTTCACGGCGACCGAGCGCCGAAGCCGGATGCTCCGTGGCATCGGGGTCGTCGCGCTCCACGAGCTTCAACGGGCGGAGGGCGTTCGCGGTCCTGCCGCCGACACGGCATCCGGGTGACTACCATCGGTGCATGACGAAGGTGCTCCTCGCCGAAGACGATCCGGCGATCTCCGACCCACTCGCCCGGGCGCTGCGCCGCGAGGGCTACGACGTGGACGTCTGCACCGACGGTGAGGCCGCCCTGGAGCAGGGGCTGCGCAGCCCCGACCTCCTCCTCCTCGACCTGGGGCTCCCCAAGATCGACGGGCTCGAGGTGTGTCGTCGGCTCCGCCAGGAGGGGAGCACGATGCCGGTCCTGGTGCTCACGGCCCGGGCCGACGAGGTCGACACGGTGGTCGGGCTGGATGCCGGGGCCGACGACTACGTGACGAAGCCGTTTCGGCTGGCCGAGCTCCTGGCGAGGACGCGGGCCCTGCTGCGGCGCGGCATGCCCGACCTGCCCGCGCCCGCCTCGATGCTGCGGATCGACCACGAGGGGCGCCGAGTGTTCGTGCGCGAGGAGGAGGTGCAGCTGACGGGCAAGGAGTTCGAGCTGCTCAAACTGCTCGTCGTCAACGAGAACAAGGTGGTCTCGCGCGAGAAGCTCATGCGCGACATCTGGGACAGCGCCTGGTATGGCTCGACCAAGACCCTGGACATGCACATCTCCGTGCTTCGGCGAAAGCTGGGCGACGACGCCGCCAACCCGCGTTACATCACGACGATCCGCGGCGTCGGCTTCCGTTTCGACGCACCCCAGGACTGACTCCTCCTTGCGACGTATCCTGATCCGCACCGCGACGCTGGGTGTCGCCTCAGGCGTGGTGCTCATCGCAATGCCGCTCGTCGCTGTCCAGCTCTGGCTGCAGGGCGGGGGTGTGCTCTCGATCGACCTGGGGGTCGAACCCGGCTCGACCGGCGCGGACGCGCTCGTCCTCGCGGCCGTGCTTCTCCTGGGGACCGCCCTCGCGCTCGCGCTCACCCGGGCGGTTGCCGCGCACCGCGCGGTCCGGGTCGGCGGGCTGCTCGGCGACCTGGGGGAGCGGGCCGAGCGTCTCGGCAGCGGTGACGCCCGCCCCGTGCCACTGTCATCGGGGATCGATGAGGTCGACCGTCTCGACGCAGCCCTCGCTCGTGGTGCCCGCCAGGGAGCGGCGCGACTGGCGACGGAGCGGGACTTCGCGGCCGACGCGTCCCACCAGCTGCGCACGCCCCTGACCGCGCTGCTCATGCGCCTGGAGGAGATCGCGGTCACCGACGACCTCGGCGTGGTCGAGGAGGAGGCTGGCATCGCCATCGCCCAGGTCGAGCGGCTCAGTGGTGTGGTGGATGACCTGATGAGCCGCACCCGCAGCGGCATCGATGCGAGCCCCACCGTCTCTTTGGACTCCGTGCTCGCCTCCCTGCAGCGCGAGTGGCAGCAGGCCTTCGCCGTGGCGCGGCGGAGCATCCACGTCAGCGGTGAGCGCGGTGTGCAGGTGCGCGCCACCCCGGTCGCGCTCGGCCAGATCCTCACGACCCTGCTCGAGAACTCGCTCACGCACGGCCGAGGCACGGTCGAGATCTCGGCGCGGCGTGCCGGGCCCTCGGTCGTCATCGAGGTGAGCGATCGGGGGGAGGGGGTGTCCCGGACCTTGGCGCCGCACATCTTCGAGCGCTCGGTCTCCTCCGGCGGCAGCGGTCTGGGGCTGACCCTGGCGCGTGACCTCGCCGAGGCCGCGGGTGGCCGCCTGGAGCTGGTCAGTGCCCAACCCCCGGTCTTCGCGCTCTTCCTCTCCGCCAGCACCGACTGACTCCGCGCCCCCACCCCCCTCGTGCACGAACCTCTGCTAGCCGAGGGTGGTTCCCCAACCACAGGGTGCACCGTGTGGTCCGAGCCCCACCTTCCGCCAGCCGAGGTGAGGGGCGACAGCAGGTGTTCAGAGCGGCTCGCGCACGAAGACGAACCTGCGGTATGCCCAGAACCGGAACAGCGTCCCGAGCCCGATGCCCACGATCGTCGAGACGTTGTCGGCCAGCCTCGACGTCAGGTCGAAGCCGTAGTGCGAGACCGCGAGGGTCACGGCCGAGATGCCCAACGCGATGACGTTGACCCCGAAGAACAACCCCACCTCGTGCGACACCGGACGGCTGCGCCGGTGGCGGAAGGTCCACTGCCGGTTGCCGAACCAGGCGAAGAGCGTCGCGACGGCCCCCGAGATGATCTTGGCGGTGGTGACCTTGTCCTGCATCGCCGTGTGCCACAGGATGTTTGCGAGCCCGAGGTCGATGACGAACGCCAGCGTGCCGACGACCCCGAACTTGATCATCTCGCGATAGA
>JBDSVV010000140.1:0-4069 GCA_039927035.1 Ornithinibacter sp.
TGCTCGTACGGGTCGAGCGTCATGGTCGCGGACGTGTGCCCGAGCATCTGCTGA
The DNA here is from genome assembly GCA_039927035.1 of Ornithinibacter sp. Classification (GTDB taxonomy): domain Bacteria; phylum Actinomycetota; class Actinomycetes; order Actinomycetales; family Dermatophilaceae; genus Fodinibacter. Next base: position 55 of record JBDSVV010000140.1, read on the forward strand.
ACAACCTCACGTTCGCGCCCGACGCGACCGCCAGCGAGGCCGCTGTGTGTCGTAGCGCATGTGGATGCAGGCCCTGGAGACCGACTGACGCGGCCGCCGTGATCGGGACCGAGCGCTGGAAACCCCTGAGCCCTCAGCGCGCCGCCCTTCACAGGGGTGGACACCACGTCGCCGGGCTCGCGGCCGGCGACGTGCGCTGCCAGCTCTTCGACCAGAAAGCGGGGGGCCGGCACCTCCCGGCGCTCGTGACGCTTCGGTGTACCCACGTTTGTACGCCCCGTACCAGCGTCACCGACTCGGCGATCGTCGCTCGACGACGCATCAGATCCAGGCGCGGCCCAACACGCAGCGCTGCCATCTCGCCGAAGCGCGCACCTGTGTAGGCGAGGAAGAGGACCGCGAGGCTGTGGGCCCGCCGGCATCTCTGAGCTCATGAGCCTGCCTGTGAAACAAATGATGCGCTCCGCCGCGAACGCGAGGGAGGGATACGCCGACGGCGGGGTTGCGCACCAGCCGGTCATTCTTGGCGGGCATCGCGAGCATGAACGATAGGACTCGGTGCACCTTGGGTGTCGTTGCTGCTGATCTGGTAGCCGGGACCTCCGATACCCAAGTCTGAACCGTTCTGCTTTGCGGTGACCGCATACCTCAACGGCGCGATGCCTTCGTCCTCGGGGCGAAGTGGTTACCCCACTCGCTGAACGAGGCGTTGGAGGTGCAGGAGATTGAGGGACGTTCCTCGGGTGGGTGATGATCAGAAGAGGAGTTCGGTGCCTGTTCACCACCCTGGCCGCTTACGTGATGGCGACGTGGAGCTGAGGCTCCCGCGCCCTGACGAGCGCGCAAGGACGGCATCGGTGTCGTCCGCTGGACCTTCGAGCCAAGCACTCCCAGCGAATCCATAGCCCTTCCGGACCATTGACGCCCGCCCAACCCCGGAGGAAGGTTGGTTCGGTCGCCCGCCGTCCGGAAGCGCCGGACGGAGCCGGCGGTAGAGGAGGTCACCATGGGATTGTTCATGGACGTGCATCACATGGAGGGCGGCGTCAGCGCCGACGACGTCGCAGGAGCACACCAGAAGGACGTCGAAACCCAGGAGAAGTACGGCGTCGACTACAAGCACTACTGGGTCGATGAGGCCAACGGCAAGATCTTCTGCCTCGTCGAAGCGCCCGACGCGGACACCGCGGCACGGGTACACAAGGAGGCACACGGCTTGGTCGCAGACGAGATCTACCCGGTCACCCAAGGCACTTGAACGACACAGTTACACGTACACCCCCCGAGCCCCGATTGGGGATCGCGGACTTCATCACATGCGCCGCTTTTGACGCTTTGACACCGCCCCCGTGCCATCGACACTCACGCCCCCCTTATCAGAGCGTTGCTCTTGGCGGCGCGATCCTGATGGGATGGACACCCGTCGTGGTGAGGCCGCGAGCAGTGACCGCGCTGATGAACGCCCAATCCTTCACTGGGATCACCCATCCAATCTGTCTGGTTGCCTCATTTTCGACGGTTGCCGTGGTCTCATCTTCGAGCGTCGTCGACACAGCCGCACGTGTGCGGGCAATCAGTCCGTCAGGATCCTTTTCGGTGTCCCACGACCTCGCCCTCTTCAACGAGTATTTCGGCTCCACCAGCCTCATGGGCTCGTCATCCGACGCGAATCGCGCAGTGGGACCCGGCAGCCTCTGTTGCCGGGCCGCTTCCGGCATACCCGGGGCGTCCAGTGGGCCCACCATCGAGTTCGCGATGGAGCTGACGAACCGTTCCTGCTCTGGTGTGGCGCGCAGCGAGAGCACTGATTCGAGGTTCGCAGCCGTGATTTTCCGGAACGTGACCGTCACAACCCCACGCTAGCGAAGGATCACCTCGGGCCGAGTACCACGCTGCGCTGACGCGGAGGTCGGTGCACGGGATCTTGACCTGGACGATGTTCATGGAATGGAGAATAGCTACGCCAACGCTCGCGAATCGTGTCCCGCACCAGCAGGAGCCAACCTCACACCTCACGCCTGCTCATCGGCACGGACGCGCAGAGAGCGGCAGATCCGGTAGATGCCTCGACGCTGATGCGCGGGCGCGGACGCTTGGTGTGAGCATCGGGCTGAGTGACCATAGGGTGGTGGTGTGGAAGCAGGCGTTGGAGGTGTCCTGACGTGGCGTCCTTTGGTGGTTGGCGATCTGCCGATGCTCTGCGACTGGTTGCGGGAGCCGGCGGTCGCGCGGTGGTGGAATCACAATGGGAGTTCAGCGGGGGTTGATCGCGATTTTGGGCCGAGCGTTCGCGGCGAAGAGCCCGGAGAGGACCTCGTCGTGCTGCTCGACGGCCGCCCGATTGGGCTTCTTCAACGCTCGGTGATCGCCGACTATCCCGAGGACATGGACGAGTTCGCGACTCTGGTAGAGGTACGTGACGGAGCCGTCGAGCTCGACTACCTGATTGCTGATCCTGCTGTGCGCGGTCGCGGGCTGGGGGCGCGGATGATCGCGCAGGCGGTCGAAGACACGTGGAGGTCGCTTCCTAGGGTGCCGTCCGTGCTTGTCGCCGTCATGGCTGCGAACACGGCGTCCTGGCACGCGCTTGAGAAGGCTGGTCTGGAGCGGATCGCGGAGGGCGACATGTCGCCGGAGAACCCGGCCGATGATCCACTGCACTTCATCTACCGCATCGACCGCCCGTGACCAAGTCACCTGCGCCACACCGACCCATCGGGCACCGCCGTCGTCCGTTCTTGCGGAACCCGGCAGAACATGAAAAGGCCGGAAGTTCATCCTCTCAGACCAAGTTGGCCAGCCGACTACGGACCTCGGCACCCAGCACTCGCCTGGGCTTCACGATCATCGTCTCGATCGGCGGCATGAGCGTATGGAACTCTCTAGCCGGAAGTTCGAATGCGTGGTTTCCTGTTGGACGAGGTCCAAATCGAGTCTGAACTGGGAGTACTGCCGTGACCGTTGACCCCCTCGCTCACGTCGACACCGGCGGGGACCTTCCTGCGATTGTGCTGGTCCACGGGATGACCTTCTCGAGGGCAACGTGGGACCCGATCGTTGACCGGCTTCGAGACCGGTTCCGTTGTCTGACCGTCGACCTTCCCGGGCACGGTGAATCCACTGGGTCAGGTGCTGAGCCGCAGGCGGTGGTCGAGCGGATACATGCCACGGTGATGGAGAATGGGCTTGTCAAGCCCGTTGTCGTCGGGCACTCAGCCGGGGCGCTCCACGCGACAGCCTACGGATTCGCCCATGACAGCGCCGGGGTGGTGAATGTAGACCAGCCTTTGCGCATCGGACCGTTCGCTGGCTTCGTGCAGACCTTGCGTCCAGCGCTCAGCGGACAGGACTTCGACGCTACCTTCGAACCGTTTGCGGTCAGCATCGGCGTCGGGAGGCTGCCCGAGCCTGAACGGGATCGGGTCCTCACGACCCAACGCATCGATCAGCAGCTGGTGCTCGACTATTGGTTCAAGCCCCTGACCGAGAGCCCAGCCGTTCTCCAGGCCAAGGTCGACGCGATGCTCGACGGCGTCACGGTGCCGTACCTGTGGCTTGCGGGAGGACCAGTCGAATCCGCCGACCGGGACCATCTCTTGGCCCACGTTGCTCAGGCGCAGATTGAGACCTGGTCCGACCTAGGTCACATGGCGCACCTCGCTGAACCTGACAGATTCGCCACTCGCCTCTCACAATTCGTCACCAGCGCGGTGAACCCAGACACCTGAGTCTGAGGGTTGTCCGTCCTTGAGAACGAGCCGATCGCAACTCGGCACGACCGCGCGGATCGCGGCAGATCCGGTAAACGCGGCGGGCTGGCAGGCCCCTGTCTCCGTGCCTACCAGCTTGGTCGGGAGCGGGCATGGCACGCACCGCGTTGACTGGCCAACGGGGGCCACGTCACACTCACGTCATGGGGCACTCAGCGTCCGTCTCCGCCGTGGGCCACCCGTTCGTCTCGGGCTGATCGGGCTCAGGGTGGCCGACTGGACCTGCAAGCTTGCCCTCGCCGGGG
>JBDSVV010000141.1:0-15873 GCA_039927035.1 Ornithinibacter sp.
TCCGGGTGGTGAACGAGTTGCCACAGGTGCAGGTGACCTGGGTCTCGACGTAGTTCGGGTGGATGTCCTTCTTCACGATGTCTCCTTGGATGTGTCCGGGTCGGCGGGTCCAGCGCGGTGCTGCAAAACCCGTGGCGCCCCGCCTGCGCCCCTCGTGGGGAGGCGCTCAGGAAACGCGTCGAATGCCGTGAACCGGTCCAGCGATCAAGTGTGCCAGAGGTGGCGCACGGAGTCCTAAACGACGGGGGCGGCCCCGGCATTCCGCGGTCTGGCCGCTCGGCTCGGCCGGGATCGCGAGGATGCCGCGCGCGCGCCAGGCCGCGCCCCTGACCCCCCCGCGGCGGACCCGTCACGCGGCCCGGCGGGCGAGGGCACGGTGGGCACGCACGATCTGGGCAAGGAACTGATCCGGCATCAACCGTAGACCGAGCACCGGGAGCCGCAGCACTCGGTGCTCGCGAAGCACGACCTCGTTCTGGCGGAGGGCATCGTCCACCACGTTGAGCGCGAGGGCGTGGTGCCCGCCGTCGATCTCGACGACGAGGCCCACGTCCTCCCACGCGACGTCGAGGTAGACCCGGCCACCGGGCAGGGTTCGCACGACCTGGCGCGTGGGCGCCGGGAGCCCCTCCCCGCGACACAGGTCCGCGAAGTCGAGCTCGCCGAGCGAGTGCGCCCCGTCGCACAGGTCCGTCACGACCGCTGTCAACATCCGTCGTCGGGATCGCTCGATCCGCGTGGCACCACCTCGCCACGCTTCTCGCAATCGGTCGGGGGTGGTCAACCGCTGCTGGAGCACGAGGCTGAGGACCAGCGCAGCCTGACGGTCGCTTGCGGCCCATGCACCGGCGTGCACCGCAGCCGCCGCGACCTCGACGCGTGGTAGTCCGGCCGCTCGAGCAGGGGGCATCACCGTGCGGCGGTGCCTGCGCACACCGTCGACCCGATGGTTGCGGTTGGCCCTCGGGAGGGAGACGTCGATCATGGCCGCCTCGAATCCGGTGAGGCCGCCCGCCACCAAAGCCGACGGCCCGTCGAGGACTGCCCCGGCCCCGCTCTCCCACACGGCGCGCCACAGCAGGGCCCGTCCGCTCGGGCGGACGTTGCCGATGACCACCGTGTGGCGACCGGCGGTGAGCCAGCGCCCCGCCTCGACCTCCGAGCGCACGTCGGCCCGGGTGACTCCGACACCTCTCAGGTCGCGGCGGTGGGCCACCCCGTCGTGGCGAGTGGCCAGTTCGCCGGCGCGGGAATGGCGCTCGGCACGGGGCAGGCGACGACGGTCGGGCGGCATCTCGCAACTGTGCCCGAGATGCGGCCCATCACGAGGGCGTCATCCACAAGACGTCTGGGATGCCGTACGCGCCCCTGGCACCACCCGAGGACTCTGACGCTGCGGGCGGGATGCCGTTCGCGCGGCCGGTCGCGCCCCTGACACCCCTTGCGGTGCCGGCCCACATCGGTAGCGTGACCCGTCATGAGGTTCGGAGCCGTCATCCCCCGCGTGGCCGAGCGTGAGTTCGCCGACTTGGCCGTCGTGGCCGAGGAGGCGGGGTGGGACATGGTGTTCTCGTGGGAGTCGGTGTGGGGGCAGGACGCCTGGGTCACCCTCGGTGCCGCCTCGATGCAGACGGAGAGGCTGCGTCTGGGCACACTGCTCACGCCTGCCTCCCGCTACCGGCTCTGGGACCTCGCCACCCGGGTGGCTTCGGTCGACCGGCTTTCCGGCGGTCGTGTCACCCTCGGGGTGGGCCTCGGGGCGCTGCACGGCAACTGGCTGGCCTTCGAGGCCGACGAGGGACGCGCCGTGCGGGCCCGCAAGCTCGACGAGGTGCTCGCCATCTATGCCGGCCTCATGGGCGGTCAGCCCTTCGAGTTCACCGGGGAGCACTACAGCGCCACCGCAGTGAGCGAGCTGGTCCCACCACCGCCGGTGCAGGCCCCGCACCCGCCTGTCTGGTGCGTCGGTGCGCTCGTGCCCGGTAGCCCCCGCCAGCCGTCGCTGGAGCGGGCGGCCCGCTGGCAGGGTGTCCTTCCCACCGTCGCCGGGGGCGCCTCGAGGCGCCGGGATCCCACCTCACCCCGGAGTCCCTCCTCGACGTCGTGGCACGGATCAGCACGATGAGGGCCGACGCAGGCCTGACGATGGAGGGCTACGACGTCGTGGTCGAAGGGGACGGCCACGGTGACTTCGGCACGGCGCGGTCTCCCGTCCAACGGTGGGCGGATGCCGGTGCCACCTGGTGGGTCGAGTCGTGGTGGGACCTCCACGACTCACCGGAGGGTCGGGCCGAGACCCGACGCCGTCTCGCGCTAGGGCCCGTTCGATGACGGCCCTCGTCAGGGTGGCCACGGCCTCCGATGCCGATGCGATGCTCGGCCTGCGATTGCTGATGTTCGAGGCGATGGGTATGCCGGCCAGCGCCTTGGCGGAACCTGGCTGGCGTCTCGCCGCGCACGGGTGGTTCATCGACCGGATCCCGGCGGCCGGGGTGCACGTCGTCGTTGCCGAGGTCGACGGGCTTGTCGTCTCCGGCGCGGTCGGTGAGGTCACCGCACTGATCCCCGGACCCGGAGCACCGAACGGATCGGTCGGGCTGATCTCCAACGTGGCGACACTTCCCGAGTTCCGTGGCCGGGGCATCGCTGCGGCCGTGACCGATGCCCTGCTGGAGTGGTTCCGCGAGAGGACCGACGTCACCCGCGTCGACCTCTTCGCCACGCCCGGTGGCGCCGGCATCTACACCCCGCGCGGCTTCACCGCCCGAGACTTCCCCGCCATGTCATTCCCGGTCACCAGAAAAGGGCGAGAGGAGAGGACGCGCCGTCTCCGCGACCCGGCGTGACAGCGCGTCATCTGCTCTCGACGGGGTGGATTCAGTCCTCACCCGCGTCGTCGATCTTCATCGAGCTCGTCTGCTGCACCTGCATGAGGAACTCATAGTTGTTCTTCGTCTTCTTGAGGCGGTCGAGCAGCAGCTCGATGCCCTGCTGGGAATCCAGCGCCGCAAGGACGCGGCGCAGCTTCCACATGATCTTCAACTCGTCGGGCGCCAAGAGGATCTCCTCGCGCCTGGTGCCCGAGTTGTTGATGTCGACGGCAGGGAAGATCCGACGGTTCGCGAGCTGGCGGTCGAGCTTGAGCTCCATGTTGCCGGTGCCCTTGAACTCCTCGAAGATCACCTCGTCCATACGCGACCCCGTCTCGACCAGGGCCGTCGCGAGGATCGTCAGTGAGCCACCGAACTCGATGTTGCGGGCAGCACCGAAGAACTTCTTCGGCGGGTAGAGCGCCGCGCTATCGACACCACCGGACAGGATCCGCCCGCTCGCCGGGGCCGCGAGGTTGTAGGCGCGCCCGAGCTTGGTGATCGAGTCGAGCAGCACGACGACGTCATGACCCATCTCGACCAGCCGCTTGGCCCGCTCGATCGCGAGCTCGGCGACCGTGGTGTGGTCCTCGGCGGGCCGGTCGAAGGTCGAGGAGATGACCTCGCCCTTGACGGCTCGCTGCATGTCGGTGACCTCTTCCGGCCGCTCGTCGACGAGGACGACCATGAGGTGGCACTCCGGGTTGTTGGTCGTGATGGCGTTGGCGAGCGCCTGCATGACCATCGTCTTGCCGGCCTTGGCCGGGGCGACGATCAGCCCACGCTGACCCTTGCCGATCGGGGCCACGAGGTCGATGATCCTGGTGGTGATGATCGACTGCTCGGTCTCCAGGCGCAGACGGTCCTGGGGGTAGAGCGGGGTGAGCTTGCCGAACTCGGGGCGCTTGCGTGCCTCCTCGGGGCCTTGACCGTTGATCGTGTCCAGTCGCGCCAGCGGCGTGTACTTCTGGCGGTTGTTGCGCCCCCCGACACTCTGCTGCTGCGCATCTTCGCCCTCGCCGCTCGCCTTGATCGCGCCGGTGACCGCATCGCCCTTGCGCAACCCGTTGCGCTTGACCACGGCCAGCGGCACATAGATGTCGCTGGCCCCGGGCAGGTAGCCGGTGGTGCGCACGAAGGCATAGCTGTCGAGGATGTCGAGGATGCCGGCGACGGGCACCAGGACATCGTCCTCGGTGATCTGCTGCTCGCCCTCGGACTCGACGCCGCCCACGGGGAGGGGGCTACCGGGTCGGCGCTTGTCGCGGTTGCGGCCACGGTTGCGGCGGCGCCGACCTCCACGCCCGTCCTCGTCATCGAAACGGCTCTGGTCGGTGGGCCCCTGGCTGGTGCCCTGACCCGCGCTGGTGCCCTGGCCCTGGGCGCTGCGCTCGTCCTGGCTGGCGCCCTGACCCTGGCGATCACTCTGGCGGGTCACCCGCTCGTTGTGGTTCTGGCGGTCCGACCGCTCCTGACGGTCGCCAGAATCGCGCTCGCCCTGGTTCTGCAGGTCGTTCTGGCTCTGCCGGTCATTCTGGCTCTGCCGGTCATTCTGGCTCTGTCGCTCCGATCGCACCTGTCGCTCGCCACGCTCAGGCTCGTTCGCGGGGGTGCGTGCCGCGGCGATGCGATCGCTGGAGGCCCCGCGCTTGTTGGCGGGCGTGCGCTCCCCCTGTGCCTCCCGGTTCGAGCGCTCCTCGGGTGGTGCCTGGGCCTCCCGGTCCGCTCGCCCCGCGCGGGTGACAGGCTCGGTCACCTCGGACCTGGCTCGGCGAGGCTGGCCGGTGCTGGCCGGGCCGCTCTCGCCGTTCTGCTGGGACTTGATGGCGGCCACGAGGTCGCCTTTGCGCATCTTGGCGGTGCCGGCGATGCCCATGCTCGATGCAAGCCCCTGGAGCTCGGCCAACCGCATGGCGGTGAGCGCTCCGGAGCGTCGCGGGCTGCTGCCGGCGGTTGCTTCGAGAGTGGTGGTGTCTGTCACGAAGGATCCTTCCCCTCGTTCGTGGATGGCCTCGATACGGCCGATCATCGGGAGTCCACGCCGAGCATCCAGCCGTGAAGGCTGGGAGGGCTCTGATCGTGGGGGGCGATCCGCAGCAGGCAACGGGGTCTGACCTCGGCATCGACTGCGGTCTCACCGCGAACACTACCACCGCCTTTGCGACACGGTGCCGGGCTCACACTCCCTCGCGCCCCTGGGATCACCCTGCGGAGAGCACCTGCACCGTCGCTCCGCGCGGCGGGATCCCCGGGGTGAGCACCTGCCATCCGGCCCGCTCGTGACGCCGCACCTCCCCGACGCGGTGACGCGATGCGAGCACGAGGACCGAAGGCCCCGCCCCCGAGATCACCGCGGCATGGCCCTCGCTCCGAAGCGCGTCGACGAGGGACATCGAGGCAGGATAGGAGGGCCTCCTGGCCTCTTGGTGCAGCCACTCCCGGGTCGCAGCGAGGAGGTGTTCAGGGCTGGCTCCGATGGCGTGCGCGAGAAGCGCAGCGCGTCCCGAGTTCGCAGCAGCGTCGGCGAGGCGCACCTGTTGGGGCAGCACGGCCCGAGCCTTCGCCGTCGAGAGCTGCTCCTCGGGAGCGAACACGACCGCTTCGACATCGGGGTGCACGGGGAGCCGCACCGTGGTCGTGGCGCCCGAAGGATCGTCGGCCCACGAGAGGGTGACCCCGCCGAAGACACTCGCAGAGGCGTTGTCGGGATGGCCCTCCAGTCGGGACGCCAACGAACACACGACGTCGAGGTCGAAGGCGCCTTCGACGCCCCGTGACACGTCGTGGAGGGCATGGGCGGCGACGATGCCGGTCACGATGGCGGTGGCGGACGAACCCATTCCCCGACCGTGCGGCACGGCGTTGTGGCAGTCCAGGACGAGACCCGCCGGGGGACTCACCCCGAGCTCGTCCCACGCGGCCCGCATCGCGCGGAAGACCAAGTGCGAGGAGTCGAGCGGCACCACGCCGGCGCCCTCCCCGGAGACGCGCACCACGAGCCCTGCGTCACGAACAACCTTGGCAGCGCACCTGTCCCATACCCCGAGGGCACACCCGATGGAGTCGAACCCCGGGCCGAGGTTGGCGCTGCTCGCGGGCGCCTCGACCTCGACCTCGACGTCGACCCGTAGCACCGACGAGCTCATCTCACCCCTCGAGGCCGAGTGCGGCGGCAATGCTCACGGCGTCGACTGACACCCGCACCGGGCGCACCTCGGATCCGTCCTCGGTGCGCAGCGCCCACTGGGGGTCCTTCAGTCCGTGACCAGTGACGGTGCACACGATCGTCGCGCCCGCCGGCACCAACCCCTCGCGGTGCGCCTTCAGCAACCCCGCGATGCTGGCTGCCGAGCCGGGCTCCACGAAGACTCCCTCGGTCGAGGACAGCAGCCGGTGCGCAGAGAGGATCTCCTCGTCGGTCACTGCCTCGATCCGACCGCCGGACTCGTCGCGAGCGGCCTCGGCCTGCCGCCACGAGGCCGGGTTGCCGATGCGGATCGCCGTGGCCACCGTCTCGGGCTCGTCGACCGGGTGGCCGAGGACGATCGGCGCTGCTCCGGCGGCCTGGTAGCCCCACATCTGCGGAAGCCTCGTCGCTACCGGTTGGAGAACCCCTCCTCCCAGGCCAGCAGTGGGAGAGGCGTATTCGCGATAGCCCTGCCAGTATGCCGTGATGTTGCCTGCGTTGCCCACGGGGAGGATGTGGATGTCGGGAGCATCGCCGAGTGCATCGACCACCTCGAAGGCCGCCGTCTTCTGGCCCTCGATCCGAGCCGGGTTGACCGAGTTCACCAGTTCGACGGGATAGGCCTCGGCGAGCTTGCGCGCCACCGTCAGGCAGTCGTCGAAGTTGCCCTCGACCTGGATGAGCGTCGCTCCGTGCGCGACCGCCTGGCTCAGCTTGCTCATCGCGATCTTGCCGTCGGGCACCAGCACCGCACATGTCATCCCGGCCTTCGTGGCATACGCCGCCGCGCTCGCACTCGTGTTTCCGGTGCTGGCGCAGATGACGGCCTTTGCCCCGTTGCCCTTGGCCACTGAGATCGCCGCGGTCATCCCCCGGTCCTTGAACGAGGCCGTGGGGTTGAGCCCCTCGAACTTCACCAGGACGTTGGCCCCGGTCAGCTCGGACAGTCCCTCGCAGGGGATCAGCGGAGTGCCGCCCTCCTGGAGCGTCACAACCGGTGCGCCCTCCAGGAGCGGCAACCGAGCGGCATACTCCCTGATCACCCCACGCCACAGGTGCGCCACGTCACTCCCCTTCCACTCGCATGACAGCCGCGACGTCGTCGACTGAGTCCAGCGCCGCCAGGTCCTCCACCGTGGCCGCGAGTGCCGCGTCCGTTGCCGCGTGGGTCACGATCACCAGTCGCGCTCGCGCGCCACCACCCGGGGCGACCTGCTGGCGCACGGTCTCGATCGAGACCCCGTGCACCGCAAAGGCGCTGGCCACCTGCGCCAGCACTCCCGGTCGGTCTGCGACATCGAGGCTGATGTGGTACCGGGTGATCGCCAAACCCATGTCGACCACCGGCAGATCGGCATACGAGGACTCACCAGGCCCACGACCGCCAGCCACCTTGTGTCGGGCCACTGCGACGATGTCGCCGAGCACAGCGGATGCCGTGGGGTCTCCCCCGGCACCGCGCCCGTAGAACATCAGCTCGCCAGCCGCACGGGCCTCGATGAAGACGGCGTTGAACGCGTCCCGCACGCTTGCCAGGGGATGACTGCGCGGGATCATCGCCGGGTGGACGCGCACGCTGACCGCCTCGCCGCCGTCGGGACCCTCCACCCGCTCACAGATCGCGAGGAGCTTGACCACGCAGTCCATCTCGCGGGCCGCCTGGATGTCGGCGGCCGTCACGTCGGTGATCCCCTCGCGATGGACGTCCGAGGCTGCGACCCGGGTGTGGAAGGCGAGGCTCGCAAGGATCGCCGCCTTGGCTGCCGCGTCGAAGCCCTCGACGTCGGCGGTCGGGTCCGCCTCTGCGTAGCCGAGGGCCTGGGCCTGCTCGACGGTCTCCGCGAAGCCCGCACCCGAGACGTCCATCTTGTCCAGGACGAAGTTGGTGGTGCCGTTGACGATGCCGAGCACCCTGCGGATGTCGTCGCCCGCGAGGGACTCCCGGATCGGCCGCAGGATCGGGATCGCCCCGGCGACGGCGGCCTCGTAGTAGAGATCGACGTCGTGCTCGTCGGCGGCGGCGTAGAGCGTGGGACCATCCTCGGCGAGCAGGGCCTTGTTCGCCGAGACGACGGAGGCTCCGTGGGCCATCGCCCGCAGGATGAGCCCACGGGCGGGGTCGATACCACCGATGACCTCGACGACGATGTCGGCCCGGGTCACCAGCTCGTCGGCGTCGGAGGTGAAGAGCGTGGGGTCCACGGGCACGTCGGGCCGAGCCCGCTGCGGACGGCGCACCGCGATGCCTACCAGCTCGAGTCGCGCACCCACCCGCGCCGCTAGATCGTCCGCGTGCTCGAGCAGCATCGTGGCCACGGAGGAACCGACGACGCCACACCCCAGCAGGGCGACGCGCAGGGGTGCGCCGGTGTCGTGCGACATGGTCGAGTCCATCTCCTCGATCTGGGGGACCACGGGTCAGTCCGCCACGTCGAGGGCGAGCAGGTCCTCGATGGTCTCACGACGGACGACCACCCGGGAGCGGCCTGCACGAACTGCCAGGACCGGTGGCCGCGGGGTGTGGTTGTACTGACTGGAAAGACTGCGGCAGTAGGCACCTGTTCCGGGCACCGCGACCAGGTCACCGGGTGCGATGTCCGCTGGGAGATACTCGTCGAGCACCACGATGTCGCCGCTCTCGCAGTGCCGACCAACCACCCTGGAAAGCCGCGGCTGCGCGGTGGAGAGTCGGCTCGCCAGCGTGCACGAGTAGTCCGCCTCGTAGAGCGCCGGGCGCGCGTTGTCGCTCATCCCGCCGTCGACCGAGACGTAGGTCCTGCGGTGCCCGTTGCCGATCTCGACCTCCTTGACCGTGCCCACCTCGTAGAGCGTGAAGGTGCTGGGACCCACGATCGCGCGGCCCGGCTCCACGGACACCCTCGGAGGGTGCTGGGCCACGTCGCCGCCGACCGCGACCATCTCGAGTCGAATGATCTCCGCGAGACGCGACGCGAGGTCCAGGGCCCTCAGCGGGTCGTGCTGGGAGGTGTAGGCAATGCCGTAGCCGCCCCCGAGGTCGATCTCCGGCAGGTGGACCCCGTGCTCGATCGCCACCGAGGCGTGCAGCCCGAGCAGGCGTCGCGCTGCCATCTCGAAGCCGTCCGTGTCGAAGATCTGGCTGCCGATGTGGCTGTGCAGGCCTCGCAGGTCCAGCACGTCGTGGCGGGCGAGGATCCGGCTGACGGCCTCTGCAGCATGGCCACCAGCCAGGCTGAAGCCGAACTTCTGGTCCTCGTGGCCGGTCGCGATGAACTCGTGGGTGTGTGCCTCGACACCCACGGTGACCCGAACCATGACCGGGGCGCGGACCCCTAGCTCCCGGGCCACGAGCGCGATGCGGTCGATCTCCTGGAAGCTGTCGACGACGATCCGACCGACCCCATAGGTGAGCGCCGCGCGGAGCTCCTCGATGGTCTTGTTGTTGCCGTGGAATCCGATTCGCGCGCCAGGGAACTCAGCGCGGCGTGCGACCGCGAGCTCGCCCCCGGTGCAGACGTCGAGGTGCAGGCCCTCTTCCTCGACCCAACGAGCCACAGCGGTACAGAGGAACGCCTTGCCGGCGTAGTAGACGTCCGCACCCCCGGTGCTCGAGAAGGCATGCGCGAACGACTCCCTGAACTCCCTTGCACGAGAGCGGAAGTCATCCTCATCGATGACATAGGCGGCTGTTCCGTGCTCTTCCGCGAGCGTGGTCACGGCGACTCCCGCCACGCACAGCCGACCCTCACCGTCCCGCTCGACCGATCGCGCCCAGAGCTGCGGGTGGAGCCCCATCGCCTCGGAGGACGACGGGAGGTAGATCGGGGGTCCCCCATAGCCATCGGCGTGCAGGACTCCGGCCTCGTTGGAACGCATGGCTCACTCCCTCACATGCGCTCGGGCGCGCTGACGCCGAGCAGGTCGAGGCCGTTGGCGAGGACCTGCCGGGTGGCGTCGTTGAGCCACAGGCGGCTGCGGTGGAGGTCGGTGATCTCCTCGTCGGCCGTCATCGGCCGCACGCGGCAGGTGTCGTACCACTTGTGGAAGCGGCCGGCGAGCTCCTCGAGGTAGCGAGCCACCCGGTGCGGCTCACGCAGGTGCGCGGCCTGCGCCACGACTCGCGGGAAGTCGCCGAGCACCGCGAGCAGGGCGGCCTCGGCGGGGTCGGTGAGCAGAGCCGCGTCGAAACCGTCCGCACGGCGCACGCCGTCCTCCCCTGCGAGCCGCGCGACGCTGGCCGTGCGTGCGTGGGCGTACTGCACGTAGAACACCGGGTTGTCGTTCGTCTGCTTGCGCAGCTCCTCGCCGTCGAGCGAGAGCGGGCTGTCGGCGGGGTACCTCGCAAGGGTGTAGCGCACGGCATCCACCCCGATCCAGCCGATGAGGTCGCGCAGCTCGATGATGTTTCCCGCGCGCTTGCTCAGCTTGGCGCCGTTGAGGTTGACGAGCTGCCCGATGCGAACCTCGATGTTGTGCTCCGGGTCGTCACCGGCGCACGCCGCGATCGCCTTGAGGCGGTTGACGTAGCCGTGGTGGTCGGCGCCCAAGAGGTAGATCTTCTCGTCGAAGCCGCGGTCCTTCTTGCTCAGGTAGTACGCGGCGTCGGAAGCAAAGTAGGTGGGCTCGCCATCGGCGCGGATCAGGACCCTGTCCTTGTCGTCTCCGAAGTCAGTCGTGCGCAACCACACCGCACCCCCATCGTCGAAGACGTGGCCCTGCTCGCGCAGTCGCGCCACCGCGCTCTCGACGGCCCCACCGTCGTGCAGCTCACTCTCGGAGAAGAAGACGTCAAACTGCGCGCCGAACGCCTCTAGGGTGTCGCGGATCTCTGCGAGCTGTGCGCGGTAGGCGTGCTCGCGGACCGCGGCGACCGCCTCGTCCTGGGGCAGGTCGAGGATGCCGGGGTGGTCGGCAACCGCACGACGCGCGAGCTCGTCGACGTAGAGGCCGGGGTAGCCCCCCTCCGGAGTCGGCTGGCCCTTGGCGCGCGCCAGCACCGACGCCGCGAAACGGTCCATCTGGGCGCCGGCGTCGTTGACGTAGTACTCGGTGCTCACCGTGGCCCCGGACGTCTTGAGCAGGCGCGCCATGGCATCGCCGAGTGCGGCCCAGCGAGTGTGCCCGAGGTGCAGCGGCCCGGTGGGGTTGGCCGAGACGAACTCGATGTTGATGACGTGGCCGCCCTCTGAGTCGTTGCGGCCATATGCCGGGCCTGCCTCCACGACGGCCCTGGCCAGCTCGGCCGCGCTCGCCGCCTCCAGGGAGATGTTGAGGAACCCGGGCCCGGCGACTTCGACGGACCTCACGCCCTCGATCGCGCGGACCCGCTCGGCGAGACGACCTGCGACGTCCCGGGACGGCACACCCGCGCCCTTGGCCAGTTGCAGCGCGATGTTGGTCGACCAGTCGCCGTGGTCCCGGTTGCGCGGGCGCTCGACCCTGACCTCCGCGGGCACGGGGACCGACAGGTCACCTGCGTCGACGGCGGACTGGAGCGCGCCACGGATCGCGGCGGCGAGCTGTTCGGGGGTCACCCGCCCGATTCTATTGGCCCGACCCGGGGCCCCTGCCCCCGGCCGCGAGGCGTGAGACGGTCGCGACCAGGGCGTCGGGGTCGAAGGGTTTCAGCAGGAAGGCATCGAACCCCGCGTCGGACGCCTCCGGCGCGGTGTGCGCCATCACCGCGGCGGTGAGGAGGAGCACGCGGACCCCGTCCAGGCGGGGATGAGCGCGGATGGCGGCGATCGTCCACCACCCGTCGTACGGGCCCATCTGGGAGTCCAGGACGATCACCACCGGAGGGTCGCGCAAGGGGTCGATGAGGCGGGCCATGGCCTCGTGCCCGTCCACCGCCTCCTCGACCTCGTAACCCGCGAGCTCGAGATTGATCCGCACGAGTCGACGGATCGGCTCGGTGTCATCACAGATGAGGACGAGCGGTGCGGGACCCGGCGCCTCCGTCCCGGATTGCATGGGCCCAACCCTAGGCTGCTAACCTCACGGAGCGCCGGGAAAGAGCGATCTTCCCGGGGCTGGCCACATCGGCCCCCGTAGCTCAGGGGATAGAGCACCGCCCTCCGGAGGCGGGAGCGTAGGTTCGAATCCTACCGGGGGCACCAACGTAAAACGCCCGCTGACCTGCACAAACGCAGTCAGCGGGCGTTTTCGCGTCGCACCTCGTGCGACAAGCGTGCGATAGGTCCACTGCGACCATAGAACGGCCCCCGCGACGTTTGAGCGTCCGAGGGCCTGACGACGAACCGGAGAGGGTTCATCGTGAGGAAGAGCGTCCCTGCACCGGCCGGCGTGGCACGGTCCCTCGGCGGTGGGTTGTGAGCCCGCTAGAGGCTCCCGTCAGTTTGGCCGTCCTGGCCGTCGGCTTGGCCCTCTCGCTCGTGCTCGGCGTTGCCGTGCTCGTGTGGCGTTTCGGTGGTGATGCCTCCCACTGACACCGGAGAGCACTCCCCGGCGTCGGACAGCGCCCTAGCCGGGTCACCAAAACAGACGACGCGCGCGGTGATTGCCCCCCCTCTAGAACCGCCTCGAGGCGTCCACGACAGGGCTCGGCCGGGTCGGTTGTGGGTCGACTCCCAGCTCGCTCCTCACGGGGGCGGCCCAAGGGTCGTGGCTGGGAGCGAACGGCTGGGGCGGCCTTGGGGGGGTTCGCCATACCTCTGCCCCGCGTGAGCGGGATCGCTGTTGGCCCTCGGCAGCACACTCCACACAACCGCACCAATGAGAGGCAAGAAACGATGGCTACCTACGCAGCACACATTGACGCCGGGACCGTCGAGCACTTGGACTTCATCGCTGAGACCTGGGCCCGCATGGTCGACGCGCTCGACTCCGGCGGGCTAGACCGTGCCGGCTGGGATCGGACGTTCTTCGCCCTAGACGGGGCCTACCGGGCTGAGCTCGACGGCATCGACGCGCCGGCAGACTGCCCCGACTGGTGCAACGATCACTTGACGTCGGGGTGCCTCGATGGTGAGGGCGTGGAGTCCAACCACCGGCACACGGTGCAGCTCCTCGGGTCGACGCTCGAGGTCGAGGACAACGACGACGGCCGAACCGTGATCCTCCCCCAGACGCACGAGTGCACCGTGGCTCAGGCGCGCGCCCTCGCAGCGGCCATCCTCGCGGCCTGCAATGCGGTGGATACGGCATCCCCCGCGGCCCCCTGACGGGCCTCCCACGAAACCGCCCCATCCTCGCGCCAGGGTCGGGGCGGTTCGTCGTCTCTGGGGGCGCCTGGGTGCCAGAATGATCGTAGGTCTACTCGCTCCCCCCCGGGCGTGTGGGCTCAGCGGCCCCGGGTCGAGACCCCGCCGGTCTCCCCGGGGTCGCGCCCTAATGCACGCTCTCAGGCTTCCAAGACATCCAGGCGGGCCCAGACTCGCGATGAGAATTCGGTCTCAGCTTCCCTACGGGTGGTGTCGTCCGTTGACCCGCAGGTGCCCGCCACCCTCGACGCGCGCCACAGCGCCTCAGCCTTGACAGCGACCGAGGGGTGCGACAGCCGCAGGACGGCCACTGCGGTCCGCGCGTCAGCATCACTCGCGTGGTAATCCTCCAGCGCCGCTCCCCGCTCACACTCGTGGCGCGCGATGGCCTCCTGATCACCGCTGGCCCCAGCGTTGGCTAGAGAGAATGCAGCACGTTGCACGCGAGTGCCCGCGCCCCAGATGGCAGCGCTGTGGCGGATGAGGTCCATTGCGCACTGTCGGAGGTCGTCGCACTCGGACCGGCGCTGCTCCGCGTCGGAGGGTCGCCTCCTGAGGAGGGTTACTCCAGCCATGGCGAGGATGCCCGGCACGGGCTGCTGAGTAGTTGTATCCACCAAGCCATCATGTGGGCACGCTAAGCCGCTTCGGCCACCGCCGCATCTTGGGCGGGCTCTGCGTTCTCAGGGAGCTCTCGGCCCCCGACTCGGGCCGCACCAGACACCGAATCCCCGCCGTGGACAACGCGTGCCCGATCAAACGCGCCGGCTCCCTCGCTGTCAGGCGATAGTGAGACAGCCCGAGGGCGACGCGTCCAGCGGCAAGGAGACTCGCAACGTGCCTCTGCCGAGAAAGTAATTCGGGATCGGGGCTCACGTCGGGAGAGTCTGGCTTTGGTGGTGACGGCTCTCTCCGCGATTCCTGGGGCTCGAGCAAGAGATTGCAGGCGGTCTCTACGGAAACTTGACCATACGCATACCAAGTGATGATTCTCCCTTTACCCCACTCTCGGGACGCGTGTGTCACGGTGTGGGCCTGCGAAGTGTCGCGTCCTCTCGGCCGTGCCAACTTCGCCCGAAGGGGAGCAATCAATGAATGGCATCGGGGCGCACTCAGCACGTCACCCACGAGATGTTGACGACGCTCCCACCCGCGGCTACCCCCCGCGGCGGCGCACGAGGATCGCGGTTGCATCCACGCTGGGGCCTCTACTCGTTCTGGCCAGTGGACTCTTCTTCGCGATGGACGCCCAGGCCGCCACCGCCCGGGTGCTGATGCGTACCGCCCAGACCTACTCGGTTCTGGCCGGTTCACAAGTGACGAACACGGGGAACACCAACCTGTTAGGGGATCTGGGGTTGAGCCCCGGCACGTCGGTCACCGGGTTTCTCCCGTCTGGGCCGGGAATCGTGCACGGCGTTACCCATATCGCCGACGCACCCGCGCTTCAGGCCAAGACCGACCTCGTCACCGCTTACAACGACGCAGCGAGTCGCCCCCCGACCATTCTCGCGGCCGCCCAGTTGGGCGGACAGACTCTCGGGGACGGTGTCTACTCAGCTTCGGGGGCCGCGCTCGGTGTGGTCGGGACCCTGACGCTGGATGGTGGTGGTGACCCGACCTCCACCTTCATCTTCCAAACCGATTCTACGCTGATCACCAGTTCGCGCAGCCATGTCGTCCTGATCGACGGCGCACAAGCGTGCAACGTCTACTGGCAGGTCGGCAGTTCGGCGACGTTGGGCACGTTTTCCACCTTTACCGGTTCGATCCTCGCCATGGAGTCGATCACGGTGGCGGACGGGGCTGTGGTGGATGGTCAAGCGTTGGCACGGACTAGCGCCGTAACCCTTGACAATGCCACGTTCCTCGAGCCCGGTTGTAAGAACGGCTCCACGGTCACGGTGACTGCTCCGGTTGTGACGCAGACGGTGACCGACACGACGACGGAGACTGCTGCGCCCGTTACTTCGACGGTGACCGACACGACGACGGAGACTGCTGCGCCGGTCACTTCGACGGTGACCGACACGACGACGGAGACTGCTGCGCCGGTCACTTCGACGGTGACCGACACGACGACGGAGACTGCTGCGCCCGTGACGCAGACGGTGACCGAGACTGTCGGGACCGCCACGGTGACTGAGACGCTGCCGGGGTCGTCCACTTCGACGGTTACCGACACGACGACGGAGACTGCTCCGGCCGTCACTTCGACGGTGACCGACACGACGACGGAGACTGCTGCGCCTGTGACGCAGACGGTGACCGAGACCGTCGGGACCGCCACGGTGACTGAGACGTTGAATAGTTCGACGGTGACGCAGACGTTGTCGGCCGTCACTTCGACGGTGACTGACACGACGACGGTTACTGCTGCGCCTGTGACGCAGACGGTGACCGAGACGTTGCCTGGATCGACGGAGACGTTGCCGGGGTCGACGGTGACCGAGACCGTCGGGACTGCCACGGTGACTGAGACGTTGAATGGTTCGACGGTGACGGAGACGTTGCCGGCGTCCACGTCGACGGTGACTGACACGTCGACGGTGACTGCTCCAGCTGTGACGAAGACGGTGACCGACACGACGACCGAGACGGCGACGGAGACTGC
>JBDSVV010000142.1:0-9437 GCA_039927035.1 Ornithinibacter sp.
TCGGCCTGGCCCTGTTCTGCGCCGGCGCGTACACGGCATACCTGATCTTCGGCCACGTCCAGACCCGGGTGCTGCTGTGGACCGACACCTTCAGCCCCGAGGCGCTCAAGGCCAGCGACCAGCTCGCCAAGGGGCTCATGGGCATGGCAGCCGGCGGGCTGTTCGGCACCGGCCTGGGCAACGGGCGACCCGACATCACCTACTTCGCCGAGTCCGACTTCATCATCCCCAGCTTCGGTGAGGAGCTCGGCTTGATCGGACTCTTCGCGATCCTCGTGCTCTACGCCCTGCTGGTCCAGCGCGGGCTGCGCACCTCGCTCGGCACCCGCGACGGGTTCGGGAAGCTGCTCGCCGCAGGACTGGCCTTCTCGATGGCTCTCCAGGTGTTCGTCGTCGTCGGAGGTGTCACCCGGGTCATCCCGCTCACCGGTCTGACCACACCGTTCCTGTCCTCCGGTGGCTCCTCGCTGCTCGCGAACTGGACCCTGGTCGCCATCGTGTTGCGGATCTCGGACCATGCCCGCCGCCCGCTCCCTGAGACCAAGGGCCCGAGCCCGGTCGCGCAGGCGCACACCGAGGTGGTGAGGCTGAAGTGAACGCCCCCGTCCGTCGGCTCGCGATCGTCGTCGCCGGCCTCTTCGCAGCACTCCTCGTCTCGAGCACGATGATCCAGTTCGTCTTCGCGGCCGACCTCAACGCCCGCCCCGACAACCGGCGCACACTGCTCGCGACCTATGCCCGCGAACGCGGCGAGATCCTCGTCGGCCAGACTGCCGTCGCGCGCTCGACCCCCACCGCCGACGAGTACACGTTCCAGCGCGAATACGACCGGGGCAAGCTCTACGCGCACGTCACCGGCTTCTACTCCTTCTATGGCGCCGGTGGCGGCCTGGAGCGGGCCGAGAACTCGCTGCTGTCCGGCTCCAGCGACAAGCTCTTCTACCGCCGCATCAGCGACCTGTTCACCGGACGCAAGGCGCAGGGTGCCAACGTGGAGACAACCCTGGACGCCTCCGTCCAGGAGGCTGCCGCCAAGGCGCTGGGCAGCCAGCGCGGTGCGGCCGTCGCGCTCGACCCGAAGACGGGGGCCATCCTGGCGATGGTCAGCTCACCTTCCTACGACCCCAACACCCTTGCGGGACATGATCTGAACACCGTGGGGAAGACCTACGACGCGCTCAATGCCGACCCCGCCCGCCCACTGGTCAACCGCGGCATCGGTGGGGATCTCTACCCTCCGGGGTCGGTCTTCAAGATCGTCACCGCGGCGGCCGCGCTCTCGACCGGCAACTACACGGAGGACTCGGTGCTCCCGGGCCCCGCCGTCCTGAACCTCCCACAGACCAGCGCCGACCTGCCCAACGCCTTCAACGGCTCCTGCGGGCCCGGCGACAAGGTGACGATGACCCAGGCGTTGACGATCTCGTGCAACACGGCATTCGCCTCACTCGGCATGGACATCGGCGCGAAGGCGTTGCAGGCCCAGGCAGCCAAGTTCGGCTTCGGCGACTCGATCACGATCCCCATGAGGGTCACCCCGAGCTCGGTGCCGGAGCAGCTCAACGCACCCCAGCTCGCGCAGGCCTCGATCGGGCAGTACGACGTGCGAAGCACCCCGCTGCAGATGGCCATGGTCGCTGCGGGTGTCGCCAACAAGGGGGTGGTCATGGCGCCCTACCTCGTGCAGTCGGTCATCGGATCGGACCTCTCGGTCATCGAGTCCGCCACCCCGACGGAGCTCTCGGACGCGGTCACCCCCGACGTGGCCGCACAGCTGACCCGGATGATGGAGTCCGTCGTGGACAACGGCTCCGGTCGCAGGGCGCAGATCCAGGGGGTCCGGGTCGCTGGGAAGACCGGCACCGCTCAGCACGGGGAGGGGCGCCGCGCACACGCGTGGTTCATCTCCTTCGCCCCGGCCAACGATCCCAAGATCGCCGTCGCGGTGATCGTCGAGAACGGCGGGAACGACCGGAGCGAATCAGGGGGAGGGGCAGTCGCCGCCCCGATCGCCAAGAAGATGATGGAAGCGCGGTTGAACGAATGAGACTCGGGGCCAAGGGGAACAAGACGATGAGGAGCACAGACGATGGCTGATGTCCCGAAGCTGCTCGGGGGGCGCTACGAGGTCGGTGAGCTCCTCGGTCGCGGTGGTATGGCCGAGGTCCACCAGGGCTACGACTCGCGACTCGGGCGACAGGTCGCGATCAAGATGCTCCGCAGCGAGCTTGCCCGCGACCACACCTTCCTCGCCCGGTTCAGCCGTGAGGCCCAGTCGGCCGCCGGCCTCAACCACGCGTCGATCGTCGCCGTCTACGACCATGGTGAGGACTCCGTCCTCCAGGCGGGTGGAGCCAGCGTCAAGGTGCCCTACATCGTCATGGAGTTCGTCGACGGCCACACCCTTCGCGAGGTGCTCACCGAGCGCGGCCAGATCGAGCCCGTCGAGGCCATGAAACTCACCGAGGGGGTCCTGGACGCCCTCGCCTACAGCCATCGGATGGGCATCGTCCACCGCGACATCAAGCCGGCGAACGTCATGATCACCGGTGACGGCACCGTGAAGGTCATGGACTTCGGCATCGCCCGAGCCATGGCCGACGCCAACGCCACGATGACCCAGACCCAGGCGGTGGTCGGCACCGCGCAGTACCTCTCGCCCGAGCAGGCGCAGGGTCAGAACGTCGACGCCCGCTCCGACCTCTACTCCACCGGGTGCATGCTCTTCGAGCTGCTCACCGGCAGGCCGCCGTTCCGGGGTGACAGCCCGGTCGCCATCGCCTACCAGCACGTCGGGGAGAGGCCGCTGGCACCGTCCCGCTTCAGCGACGCGGTGCGCGAAGACCTGGATGCCGTGGTGCTGCACTCGCTTGCCAAGGCCCGCGAGGCCCGCTACCAGGACGCCAACCAGTTCCGTGCCGACCTGCAGGCGGTGCGACTCGGCCGTCCGATCAGCGACGCGGCGCGCGGGTCGGCAGCGGATCACGCCGGTGCGGCCGCCCTCGGCGGTGCGGCCGTGAGCACCCTCGCCGAGGCGGCCCGCACGGAACAGCTCGCGGCCCTCGACGCTGACGGTGAGCCAACCTCCGCCTACGGGGTGCTGCCCCCCGGGGGAGCCACCGACACCTTCCCGGCCATCGGCGACGAGGAGGAGCGGTCCAAGCGCGGTCCCGCCGCCTACATCCTGCTGACGATCGCCGCGATCGCTGCACTGGGTCTGCTGATCTTCGGGGTGAGCACCTACTTCGGCAACGCCGCACCCCCGAAGATCTCCGTTCCTCGTGTCGTCGGGGACCCGGAGCAGACCGCGGTCGCCAAACTGGCCCGGGTGGGACTGACATCGGAGTCGACACCCCAGCAGAGCGACACCGTCGCCACCGGTCAGGTGATCTCCCAGAACCCGGAGGCCGGCACGGAGGTGGGCGGCGGCAGCACCGTTCGCCTCGCCGTGTCGAGCGGGCCCTCAGCGGTCGGCGTGCCGGACCTGCGCGGGAAGTCCTTGGTCGAGGCGACCAGCCTCCTCGGCGACCTCGGCCTGGGCGTCGGAACCGTCGAGAAGGTGAACGACCCAGCTGCGGAGAAGGACCAGGTCATCGACTCCAACCCCGGCAGTGGCGTGTCGGTCGCGCCGGCCTCGACCGTCAACCTTCGGGTGGGGACAGGCAAGGTGGACGTGCCCAACATCGTCGGGAAGACCCAGAACGACGCCCTGCGCCTGCTCGCCGAGGCCAACCTCACCGCCACGAGCGACTTCAGGGCGACCAGCGCGGTGCCCGAGGGCCGGATCATCGAGCAGACCCCGGCATCCGGAACCGTCGACATCGGCAGCACGGTGACGATCGTCGTGTCCCAGAAGGAGCCCCCGACGCCAACGCCCACACCGCCCCCGCCAACTCCCAGTCCCAGTCCCAGCCCCAGCCCGAGCCCGAGCGAGACGCCCACGCCGTCACCCACCCCCTCGCCGAGCCCGTCGCCGAGCGCCTCTCCCTGACCGGGAGCGCGGTCAGCCCGACGCGACCATCCGCGCCACCCCGGCGGCGTCGTGAACCAGCGGACTCAGTCCCTCGGAGCGCTGCACGGCATCCGGGTCGCCACACACGGCAAGCCAGTTGGCCAGCATCCGGTGGCCCCCCTGGGTGAGCACCGACTCGGGGTGGAACTGCACCCCGTGCAGCGGCAGGCTCGGGTGCCGCACGGCCATGATGATTCCGGACTCGGTGTGCCCGTTGGGCACCAGGTCGGCCGTGACGGTCGACGGGTCGATGGTCAGCGAGTGGTAGCGGGTGGCCGTGAAGGGACTCGGCAACCCCTCGAGCACCCCGGTGCCGTCGTGCAGCACCTGCGAGGTCTTGCCGTGCAGCAGCTCCGGCGCCCGCCCGACGGTCGCGCCCAGCACCACCCCGAGCGCCTGGTGCCCCAAACACACACCGAGCATCGGCTGGGCCCGCTCGGCGCACCCCTCGATCATCGCCACCGAAACCCCCGCCTCCTCGGGCGTGCCCGGCCCGGGTGAGACGAGCACCCCGTCGAAGTCCGCGGCGTCGGCAGGAGCCACCGCGTCGTTGCGCACGACCTCGCACTGCGCCCCCAGCTGCTCGAGGTAGCCGACGATGGTGAAGACGAAGCTGTCGTAGTTGTCGACGACCAGGATGCGGCTCATGCCGACCATGGTGCCCTGTCGTGGACCGCGCCCGCCCCCACGGTGTTGTCGGTGAACGGCAGGTGCTCGCTCACCAGGGGGAAGAGCCACTCGAAGCACACGGCCACCACCGCGAGCACGAGCAGCAGGCAGAGCACGGCCCGTACCCAGGTCGGACCGGGCAGGACACGCCACAAGGCGGCATACATCGCTCATCCCTCCTTTGGGGGTGCGAGCCACTGGGCGGGGTCCCACTGTGCGCGCGGCACGGTCTTGACCAGCGTGCCGTGCACGATGAAACGCCGCCTGGCACTGTATTTCGGGTGGCAGGAGGTCATCGTCATCACCGCCGCGACGGGTGCAGCCCCGGGCTCGCCGGGGACCGGCGCGATGACCTCGACGGAGGTGGGCAGCACGATCTCACTGCCGCTGACCTCGTAGACGAAGAAGTCGGCGGCGGTCTCGACCACCACGCGGTCACCCACCTCGATGGTGTCGATGTCGTGGAAGGGTCGCCCGTAGGTGGTGCGGTGACCGGCCATGGCGAAGTTGCCCACCTGGCCAGGCATGGCGGTGCCGACGTAGTGCCCCACTCCATCCTTGAGGATGTCGCGGCTGCTGCCCTCGAGAACCGGGCGGGCATAGTCCGACCCGAAGCGAGGGATGCGCACGATCGCGAAGGCTTTTCCACTCCGGAGCTCCTTCGGGACGGCGCTCGGAGTCGGCGCCTTCGGCGGGCGCTCCCGGAAGTCCTGCTCCAGCGTGGTGACGGTCGCGGCCTGCACCCGGTTTGACGTGACGTCGGTCCACCACAGCTGCCACGCCGTGAAGAGGAGGAGGAGCACCCCCGCGGTGACAAGAAGTTCCCCCACCCACCCGATGAGCCTGCGCAGCCTCACGAGGTTGGGACCTCCGCGTACTTCGGGGTGATCGTGCCGCTGTACGCCGGGAACGTCTGCCGACCCGACCGGGCGACGTCGTAGCCGAGGCCGACGGCAAGCGACCACTGGCGCAGGTTCTCGACCTGGGGGTCCTGCCCGAGGAAGAAGACGAGGCGGTCGGTGTCGCCGATGGCCTGGATCACGTAGGGCGGTGAGTAGACCCGACCCTGGAGGATGAGGGTGTTGCCGACGCACCGCACGGCGCTGGTGGAGATGACCCGCTGGTCCTGGAGCATCATCGCCTCGGCACCACCGGCCCACAGCGCGTTGACCACCGCCTGCACGTCCTGCTGGTGGATGACGTAGTTGTCCGGGTCCTGACCGGCGGGCACTTCTCCACCCACGAGGGGCGCGTCGTCGAGGCTGACCTTCACGGCCTTGCCGGCCACTGCGGTCCGCCCGGACGCTGTGGAGATCTCGTTGGCGCGGCGCTCCAGGACCTGGGTGACCAGGTCGCCCGGAGCGAGCACGGCGGTCGAGGTGTCGACCTTGGCCTGGAGCTCGTCCAGACGTGCGGCCCGCACCTCGTTGGAACGGGTGCGCTCACGGATCAGGTCGGGCAGGACGACCTGGTCGGTACGCAGGTCCTGGCCCTGTGAGATTCGCACGCTGGAGGCGAACAGCGAGCCCGCGACCAGCGCCGCGACGGGCACCAGCCATGGCCAGGCCGAGGGTCGCTCGACCCGCCCGCCATGCGTTCCGGCCACCGCGGCCACCTCCATCCCGTCGTCAGCAACTACGCTAGGTCACACCAGCCACGTCAAGGAGTGTGTCCGTGCCCGAGTCCAAGGGTCGCCCCAAGCCCGCCTACACCCCGCCCCGCACGGCGCAGAAGGCCCAGGGTCCCAACGCCGCATGGTTCGTGCCGGTCATGTTGGGCCTGATGGTCATCGGGCTGCTCTGGGTCGTGACGTACTACATCTCCGGTGTGCACCAGTATCCCGTACCCCCGCTGGCGCGCTGGAACCTGGGGGTCGGTTTCGCCCTCATGCTCTCCGGGTTCCTCATGACAACGCGCTGGCGCTGACGCCTGGTTCCCGGCATCCGGGCCCGAGCTCGTCCTCACCACGCCGTCGCCGGTTCCCGGCATCCGCACTGCTCGGGCTCCGGTTGTCCACAGGGTTATCCCCGGATTGGGGATGAATGACACCCGTGTAACCCACACCTGAGCGCCGGCCACGCGGCACCGCCCACCAGCAGGCCGGAGAGCTGGGTCAGGCGGTGGCGTACCTGGCGACGGCCAGCACGACGAGGAGCACGAGGATGCCGCCGAGCGCGAGCCAGTGGACCTGGCGGTTCGGCGGCGTGGTGATGGTGCCACCGCGGC
Organism: Ornithinibacter sp.; assembly: GCA_039927035.1. GTDB lineage: Bacteria > Actinomycetota > Actinomycetes > Actinomycetales > Dermatophilaceae > Fodinibacter. The sequence continues at coordinate 6,908 of JBDSVV010000142.1, forward strand.
CGAGGTGGGCGATCGCCGCTGCGGCCGCCGCGCCGGTGAGGAACCCCCCGAGGTGTGCCTGCCACGCGATGCCCGGGATGACGAAACCGAGCACCGCGTTGATTCCGATGATGACGTACATCCCGGCGGCCGAGCGCCCGAGGCTGCGCTGCAGCACGAGGAACGCTCCGAACAGCCCGAACACCGCCCCCGATGCACCGACGGCACCGCCGTACCAGGAGCCACCCTGGCCGGCCAGGAACTCAGCAAAGGTGCGGGGCGCGGAGAGCAGCAGGAACACCACCGAGCCGCCGAGTGCGCTGAGGAGGTAGACGGCGACGAACCGGGCCCGCCCGAGCAGCGGCTCGAGATAGGTGCCCATGATCCACAGCGCATACATGTTGAACGCGAGGTGCAGGATGTTGCCGCGCGAGTGCGCGAACGCGGAGGTGAGGAAGCGCCACGGCTCCTCGACCGACAGCGCCGGCACGAACGCGATCCGGTAGGTCAGGCTCGGGATGAGCTGCTGCGCGACGAAGACCGCGACGCAGATGCCGATGATCGCGATCGTCGCCTGCGGACGGGCGTCACCGACCGCACCGCCGAAGACGGTGCGCGCCTGGCGAACGCTCGCAGCGCCCTCCCTCACGCAGTCGACGCACTGGATACCGACCGCGGCCGGCCGCTGGCACTCCGGGCAGGTGGGCCGGTGGCAGCGCTGGCAGCGTACGTAGGACTCGCGGTCGGGGTGCCGTGGGCAGACCGGGGTCTGCTCCACGGTATCGGGGTGTACCGGTTGCTCACCCATGCGTGGCAGTCACCTGTCTGGGGTGCTCGGCGGGGGGATGAGACCCGGGCGGGTCTCAGTCCTCGATCTCGACGCGCTCGATGACGACGTCCTGCAGCGGCTTGTCCTGGCCGCCGGTGGGGATGGCCGCGAGCGTGTCGACGACCTCACGGCTCGGGGCGTCGGCGACCTCACCGAAGATGGTGTGCTTGCCGTTGAGCCACGGGGTGGCGCCGACGGTGATGAAGAACTGCGAGCCGTTGGTGCCCTTGCCCATCCGCTTGCCGGAGTTGGCCATGGCGAGGATGTAGGGCTTGTCGAACTGCTTGTCGGGGTGGATCTCGTCATCGAAGGCGTAACCGGGGCCGCCCATGCCGGCGCCGACCGGGCAACCGCCCTGGATCATGAAGCCGGGGATGATGCGGTGGAAGATCAGACCGTCGAAGAACGGGGTCGGGTTGGTGCGACCGGCGTCGTCCTTGTAGTCCTTCTCACCCTTGGCGAGGCCGACGAAGTTGTCGACGGTCTTGGGAGCCTCATTGGGGAAGAGCTCGACGACGATGGGTCCGTGGTTGGTGTGCAGGGTTGCCTTCATGCCCTGAATCCTCTCATGTGGCGGGGACAGGAATCGGACCCGGGCGGTGATCCGGCAGACCCGAGAGTGCGCTGAGCAGCGAGAACAAGGCAGGATGGGTGGCGAGACGTCGACCAGAGGAGGACACGTGTTCAGCAGAACGAGCAAGACGGACAGGGCCAAGGACGCCGTGGCCAGCGGCGCGGATGCCGTGAACGACGGCGCGGCCGCCGCGAAGGACAAGGCAGCCGAGCTCAAGGGGAGGGCCGGCGACGCCGCCGACAACGCCAGCACCCAGTACGCGGTGGCCAGGGACAGGGCAAGCCACGCCGCCGACGCCGCCGCCACCCAGTACGGGGTGGCCAAGGACAGGGCAAGCGAGACCGCCGAGGCCGTGCGCGAGCGGGCCCACGACGCCGCGGAGACCCTCGCCCCCAAGATGGAGCACGCCAGGGAGACCTTCGTCGACGACATCCTGCCCAAGGTCGCGGCCGCGCTCGCGACGGTTGCCGCCGGGGCTGTCGCCGCGAAGGAGACCGCTGCCGAGGCCGCCGAGCGGGCACCCGACGCCTATGCCGTGCTCAAGGGCGACGCCACGGCGAAGTCCGGGGGCAAGGGCAAGTGGATCCTGCTGCTCGGAGCCATCGCCGCCGGTGCTGCCGTGTGGGCCTGGCGCAAGAGCAACGAGCGCCCCGACCCGTGGGCGACCGCCGGGAGCTACACCCCCCCGAAGTCGACGTCCGAGAAGGTCAGCGACCTCAAGGACAAGGTCAGTGAGAAGGCTGCCGACGCGAAGGCCGCGGCATCCGATGTCGCCTCCGACCTCAAGGACAAGGTGGAGGAGGGCAAGGACGACGCAGCGGAGAAGTCCTCGCACGCGAAGAAGGCAGCCGCCGACGCCACGAACGAGTCAGTCGACGCCGACGCCGACGCCGCGGCGGAGGTCGAGGAGCTCAAGGCCGAGGGCGACGAAGGTGCAGCCATCTGGACCGATGCGGGCACCGGTGACGCCGGAGTCCCTTCGACCTCAGGCACCTCCGAGGGCTCGGACTTGTCCACCCCTCACCTCGATGGTGGGTCGAACGACAAGGTCTGACGCTTGCGCCTGGCGGGTTGACCCCGGCGAGGGCTCACCGCGCGGGACGTCGTGGACGAGTGCCGGCCGTTTCCTGAGGGGGACGGCCGGCACT
>JBDSVV010000143.1:0-6069 GCA_039927035.1 Ornithinibacter sp.
AAACCTTCATGGCTGACGAGACCTACAAGGGCGAGTTCTACTGCGTGAAGTGCAAGGAGAAGCGCGAGGCCGAGGGCAAGGTCGTCGTCTCCGAGAACGGCCGCCGGATGGCCAAGGGCGTGTGCCCCGTCTGCGGCACCAACCTCAACCGCATCCTCGGGAAGGCCTGACGGCTGACCCGGAGTGACCAAAGGCCCCGATCCCTGCGGATCGGGGCCTTTCACGTTGAGGCGCACGCCTGCGTGCCTGTGGACGACGCCAGCGGGAGGAGGTGCCCTGTCGGCAGGATGAGTCCGATCGGGTCGAACGAAAGGTGGGGTCGGTGCGCACAGGCGGGTCGCTGGTGGTGGTGGACGGATGGGGCCCGCTCGCGCAGGAAGTCCTGGCCCAGCTCCGCCGGTGCGGGGTCGAGGTGCACGGCGGCCTCCATGCCTCGGACGGTGCCGAGCTGGCGATGCGCACGTGGGGGGACACCCCCCGGGCCGTCGTGGTGGTCGCGGAAGGCCGCGCACCCGAATGGGCTGGGGCACCGTGGCAGGCGCGCGGCATCCCGCACGTCGTCGTCGTGGCGGGTTCCGACGCTGTCACGGTCGGCCCGCTCGTTCTCCCGGGGCGCTCCGCGTGCCTCGCCTGCGTGGCGGGCGGTCGGTCGCACTCACTGGCCCCGCCACGGCGCCCGGTGCCCATGGAGGTGGTGGTCCTGGCCGCCGCGGTCACGACCGTGACGGTGCTGAGCACGCTGCGCGGCGACGTGAGCCTGGCGGGGATCTCCACCGAGATAAGCCTCGACAGGATGGCCGTGACGCACCGCGTGTGGCAGGCACGGCTCACCTGCGCCTGCTCGTCGGCGACAATGGCCGGGTGACCGACATTCCGCGTGGCTCCATCGCCCGTACTGCCAAGCTCGTCGGCCTGCCCCTGGGGCACGCCGGACGGGCGGCACTCGGAGTGGGAAAGCGCGTCGGCGGCCGCCCGGCAGAGGTCGTGGCGGCGGAGCTGCAGGCGCGCACCGCCGAGCAGCTGTTCGCCGTGCTCGGGCAGCTCAAGGGTGGGGCGATGAAGTTCGGGCAGGCCCTCTCCGTCATGGAGGCGGCGATGCCTGAGGAGCTCGCGGCGCCGTACCGCGCGACCCTGACCAAGCTGCAGGAGTCAGGCCCTCCCATGGGGGCGGACCGAGTGCACGAGATCCTGGCCAGGGAGCTCGGGCCGCGGTGGGCGAGCACCAAGCTCCTGGAGTTCGACGACAAGCCAGCTGCCGCGGCCTCGATCGGGCAGGTGCACCGCGGGGTCTGGCGCGACGGTCGCGAGGTCGCGGTCAAGATCCAGTACCCCGGCGCCGCCGACGCACTCCTCTCCGACATCAACCAGCTGTCCCGGGTCGCGCGACTCGCCGGCACCGTGGTGCCGGGCGTGGACGTCAAGGCCATCATGGTCGAGCTCAAGGCGCGGATGAGCGAAGAGCTCGACTACCACCTCGAGGCCAGGCACCAGAGGCACTTCGCGAGCGCGTTCCGCGACGACGAGGACGTCCTGGTCCCCGATGTCCTCGTCGACAACACGCACGTGCTGGTGACCGAGTGGATCGATGGGACCCCGTTGTCCCGCATCATCACTGACGGGACCCAGGACGAGCGGGACGAGGCTGCGACGCTCTACCTCGAGTTCCTGCTCCGTGCCCCGACCCGGGCCCGGATGCTGCACGCCGACCCGCACCCGGGGAACTTCCGGATCACCGACGACGGGCGGCTCGGGGTTCTCGACTTCGGAGCCGTCAACCGGCTTCCTGATGGTCTGCCCGCCGCCATGGGCAGGCTGCTCACGGCGGCGCTGGCAGGTGACGCACAGGAAGCTGCCGACGGCCTGCGCGCAGAGGGCTTCATCCGGCACGGGGTGGACATCGACCCCGACGGGCTGCTGGAGTTCCTGCGGCCCCTGCTGGAGCCGGTCCTGCACGATCAGTTCACCTTCTCCAGGGCTTGGCTGCGCAGCGCTGCCGCCCAGGTGCAGGACCCCCGCAGACCGCAGTTCCTCGTGGGCATGAAGCTCAACCTCCCACCGGAGTACCTCCTCATCCACCGGGTCTGGCTGGGGGGCATCGGCGTGCTCAGTCAGATCGGCGGCACGGTGGCGATGCGTGAGATGTTGTGCGCCTACCTCCCCGGCATCGACGAGTCCCGGCTCCCGCCCTCACCCGACTGACCGCTTCGGAGCACCGGCGCCGTGGCGTCCCTCGCCATTCACCACCAGGTCGGGTCGAGCTTCGCCTCGATGCTGCGCAGGTGCTCGCGGCTGCACCGGTCGCAGGTCCACACCGGGGCACCGTGCTCCACCCCTCGGGTCCACGTCAGGCTGGCAGCGGCCGCGCCATCCACAGGCTCGCCGCCGCAGGTCGCGCACAGCACCGCAGCGCGGGACTCCGTGGCCTTCGGGTCCACCTGGCCCATGGCGGACCTACTCCTTGGCCTTCGACACCGCCTTCGCGGCCTTCTTGAAGTCTCGCACCTTCTGCAGAGAAGCAGCATCGACGACATCTGCCACCGAGCGGTAGGACCCCTCCTCGGCATACGCACCGCACGCGTCCTCCCACCCCTCTGGTCGCACCCCGAGCTGCTTGGCGAGCAGGGCCGTGAAGATCCGCGCCTTCTGGTCACCGAAACCGGGCAGCGCCCTCAGGCGTGCCGTCAGCTCCATACCGGTGCCGGCCTCACGCCAGATCTTCGAGGCGTCCCCGTCGTAGTCGTCACGGACCACCGCTGCGAGCGACTGGATCCGGCCGGCCATCGAGCGCCCGTAGCGGTGGATGGCGGGGGGCGTCGCACACAGGTCCGCGAACGCGCCGGGTTCCGCGGCCGCGACGACCGCCGGGTCGAGCGTGCCGAACCGGTCGAGCACCTTTGCCGGCCCGGCGAAGGCACGCTCCATCGGGAACTGCTGGTCCAGGAGCATCCCGGTCAGGAGGGCGAAAGGATCCTCGGAGAGGACCCGGTCGGCGGCGGCATCCTGGGCGATCGTCAGCGAGACCATGGCCTCAGGGTAGCCAGTGCCTCAGCGCCCACCGCACGCCAGAAGGCTTCTGCCCGCAGTCGCGGCGCGAGCACGGCAAGGCGCACCGCCCTCGACTCGACGTCGGGGGCGGTGCGCCCATCGACCGGGGTCCTCATCGCACGTGCGAGTGCACGATGACCCGGATCTGCTCGCGCTCGGCCGCAACCCGCGCCTGGCGCCGCGCGTCGTGGACGCGGTGCTGGTGCGCGGTGCGGCGGATGCGCTGCATCGCCCTGGTGTACATGTCGTTCTCCTTGCTTGTCAGTTCTTGACCTGCCGGTGCCGGGGGCTCCGGTGGGACCGGACCTCGGCAGGTGTCCTACGCGGCGACCTCACTCTTGCGGGGACGTCCGCGCGGACGCTTGCGAGCGACAACCGCCCCCTGTACGAAGAGCTCCCCACCCCACACGCCCCACGGCTCCCGACGCTCAAGGGCGCCGGACAGGCAGGCTCCTCGAGCCGGGCAGGTGCCGCAGAGGGACTTGGCGAACTCGACGCCCTCAGGGGTGTCGGCGAACCACAGCTCAGCCTCGTTCTCGCGACAGGGGATGCCGTCCCCGGCGCTCACGGATGCCTCGTGCAGGTCCAGGATCTGGGTCAGTTGCATCGGGGGGTCACCTCCTCGCTCGTCGCGCCGGGTGGGGCGATCGGTCATCTCGGTGCGCCGGGTGTGGCGCGTGGAACTCGGTGGGCGGTCGTATCGGCCCTGGATGGTCATGGTGCTCATGTCGGTGGCCTCGCGTGCTCGTGTCTCTGGGCTGGTGGGTGCAGGTAAGGCGGGAATGACAAAGGCCGCGGATCCCGGTGTCGGGATCCGCGGCCTCAAGGCGACCTGTCGTGTCAATCAGACAGGTGGAGCCTCGAGGCGTGGATACACGACTCCCGTGATCGGGGTGACTGCGAGAGCGCTCACGCGGTCATCGATGCACAGATCGATGCGCGCGGCGAACGGCACAGTGCGCCCCTGGAAGGTGCCTGCAGGGACTGCGTGAGCGGTGTTGGACCCGCGCCAGTGGCGTACGGGGGTCTCACGGACAGCAGCCATCGCCATCTCCTTCGACGTCGTCATCATCTCCATCAGGTTCAACCCTCCTCACTGCTCTCGCTCTGCGGTGCGCGCCCGACCGGGCCCGCGAGGTCTCACTCAGGTTAGGACACGCAGCAGGGAGGCGGCAACGGGTTATTTGGGGGATTTCGCGAGTGGCAGTGAGCTGCGTCGCCAAAACCGTTGTCCCCCACTGTGCGAAGGCTCAGGAAAAATCCCTGATGACGGTCAGCACTGCCTCGCCGTAGCGGTCCAGCTTCGCCGGCCCGACGCCGCTGATACGGGCCAGTGACGCGGCATCCGCGGGAACCCTCTCGGCGATGGCCGTCAGCGTCGCGTCGGTGAAGACCACGAATGCCGGGACGTCCGCCTCCTTGGCGGTCGCCAACCGCCACTCCCGCAGGGCCTCGAAGAGCCGCTCGTCCATCGTCGGTGGACAACCCCCGCACCGGCCGATCGTGCGCTCGCGTGCACTGCCGAGTGGGGTCCCGCAGGTGCGACACGTTGACCGGGCGCGCTCGGTCTTCTGCGTGGCGGCGACCTTGCGGTGCCGGCGCTTCGGCTGGGAGCGGGCACCCTCGCCGAGAACGGCAGCCGTGCCGTCGAGGAAGCGCGAAGGGCGCCGGGTGGCCTTGGCCCCCGGGGTGCGAGACGCGGCATACGACAGGGTGAGTCGCTCGCGGGCCCGGGTGACCCCAACGTAGAGCAGGCGGCGCTCCTCCTCGATCGCCTCGGGGGTGTCGGCCATGGTGATCGGCAGCAGCCCGTCGGAGCACCCCACGAGGAAGACGGTGTCCCACTCCAGCCCCTTGGCCGCGTGGAAGGAGGCCAGCGTCACCCCCTGCACCGTGGGTGCGTGCTGGGCGGCGATCCGCTCGTCGATCTCGCGGACGAAGGCCGGCATCCGCGCCTGCACGTCGATGGCGGCGACGTCGTCGGCCAGGGAGGCGAGGGCTGCTTGTGACTCCCAGCGCTCTCGCGCCGCGCCCCCGCGTGCCGGTGCCTCACGCGACCAGCCAGCGCCCAACAGCACGTCGCGCACCAGCTCGGGGAGCGGCACCTCGCCGTCGTCGGATCGGGCGGCGCCGCGCAGGAGCACGACGGCGTCGCGGACCTCCTTGCGAGAGAAGAACCGCTCCCCACCACGGACGAGGTAGGGGATGCCGCGCTCCGCCAGCGCCGACTCGAAGCCTTCGCTCTGCCCGTTGGTGCGGAAGAGGATCGCGATCTGTGAGGGGGCGTGGCCACCGTCGACGAGCGTCTGGATCCGCCCGGCCACAGTCGCGGCCTCGTCGGGGTCGTTGTCGGCCAGCACCAGCTCGGGAGAAGGACCGTCGGGCCGTTGAGCCCTCAGCTCGACCGACCCGGAACGGCGCGCCCCGCCGGGACCGCGCAGGACGAGGTTGGCCAGACCGACCACCTGGGGCGTCGAGCGGTAGTTGCGCACGAGCTCGACCGTTCGCGCGGTGGGGTGACGAGAGCGGAAGCCGAGCAGGTGCTGGGGGGATGCGCCGGTGAAGGAGTAGATGGTCTGCGCCGGGTCGCCCACGACGCAGAGGTCGCCGCGGTCACCGAGCCACAGCTCGAGCAGCGCCTGCTGGAGCCGGTTCACGTCCTGGTACTCATCCACGACGAAGTGGCGGTACTGCGAGCGCACCGCCCTGGTGATGGCGTCGTGCTCGCGCAGGACTCCCACCATGAGGAGGAGCACGTCCTCGAAGTCGATGACGCCCCGGTCGGTCTTGACGTCCTCGTAGGACGCGATGAGGCGCGCCATGGCCGTGGCATCCAGCCCGCCAGGGGGGGCGCGACCCACGGTGGAGGCGGCAGCGGCATACGACTCCGGGGTGAGCATCGAGACCTTGGCCCACTCGATCTCGGACGCGAGGTCGCGGATGGCAGCGCTGTCGAGCCTGAGCCTGAGCCGACCGCCGGCCTCGGCCACCGCGCTGGCCTTGTGCGGCATGACCTCCGGCGCG
>JBDSVV010000144.1:0-6924 GCA_039927035.1 Ornithinibacter sp.
CGGCATTGACGAACAGCAGGTTCGGGTCGTCGTGGATCAGCGGCGCCGAGGGCACCACCGTGTGACCGTTCTGCTCGAAGAAGGTCAGCCAGCGGCGCCGGATCTCAGCGGTTTCCATGTGGTGTCAATCCTTGGGTGTTGCCGTGCACGGGCACGCGACATCGTATGCCGCGCCGCACGTCAGGTGGGCGGGTGGAAGTCGGCGAGGGGCGTTGGCCCCTACGGAGCTCGCTCGCCGGTGGGGTCCAGGAGCAGCGCGCGTGCTTCCTCGGGGGTCAGCGAGCGCCCGGGGTCCTCGGCCCCGAGGTGCGCCGCAGCCCGTCGCGCTACCGGGTCCTTGTGCCACCCGGCCTCCACGTCGAGTTCGGGGCGCAGCGGGTCGGGTCCGTGGCGAGGAGCCCGGCCCGTGGCGTCGGCGACCACAGCCACCTCGACGGCCTCGCGCAGCTCGGCCTCCCGCCTCGTCGACGCCTCGCGGACCGTGGCCACGAACCGTCGGGTGACCGGCATCCGCCACACGCCGTAGCCGAGCCCCGCTGCGGCAGCGAGGAGCAGCACGGAGGTGCGTGTCCTCACGAGCGCGCATCCTTGCGCAGCCCGGAGACCGCGACGCGCACGCCGTAACTGAAGGCGGCGACCTTGATCATCGGTGAGCCGAGCGTCGCGGCGAAGACGGAGGTCAGGGCCGACGCGTTGGTCGTCATCGTCGTCACCGAGCTGGTGATCGTGTCGACCCTCGTGAGCTGGTCGTTGGTCAGGCTCACGGTGTCGGTGAGACCCTTCAGGGTGGGCTGCACGTTCTCGGTGGTCGTGCGCAGGCTCTCACGCGTCTCGTCGAGGATGCTTCCCGCCTTGGCGACCAGGCCGGCGAGGCGCACCACGAGGTAGGCAAAGGCCACTGCGGCCACGATTGCGGCGATCCCTCCGAGCGTCACGGTCATGGCGGGGAGCCTATCTCGCGAGGGTGGTTTCGTCGCGCGCCTTCCCGGCGTCTGGGGCGCTCAGCGACCGAGGCGCTCGCGCACCCACCGCCACCGCTCCTGCAGGCGCGCCTCGAAGCCGCGGTCGGTCGGCCGGTAGTAGTCGGTGGCGCCCTGCAGGTCATCAGGGAGGTACTGCTGGCGCGCCACGGCATCGGGCTCGTCGTGGGCGTAGACGTAGCCCTTCCCATGCCCCAGCTTGGCTGCCCCGGCATACCCGCGGCCGCGCAGGTGGGCCGGCACCTGGCCGCCCTTTCCGGCCCGGATGTCGGCGATGGCCTCGTTGATGCCGGTGTAGGCGGCGTAGGACTTGGGTGCGAGCGCGTTGTGGACCACCGCCTGCGCGAGGATGATCCGGGCCTCGGGCATGCCGATCTGGGCGACGGCGTGCATCGCGGCCACCGCTGTCTGCAGCGCGGTGGGGTCGCCCAGGCCGACGTCCTCGGAGGCGGCGATGACGATGCGGCGGGCGATGAAGCGCGGGTCCTCGCCGGCCTCGAGCATGCGCGCGAGGTAGTGCAGGGCCGCGTCGACGTCGGAGCCGCGCATCGACTTGATCAGTGCCGACGCCACGTCGTAGTGCTGGTCGCCGGTGCGGTCGTAGCGCACCGCGGCGTGCGCCACGGCCTGCTCGGCCTGCTCGAGCGTGATCGTCAGCTTCTCGGGCCGGGCGGCGCCGGGGGCGAGCGCGTCCTCGGACACCCCCGCCGCTGCCTCCAGGAAGGTGAGTGCCCGGCGCGCGTCGCCGCCGGCGAGGCGCACGAGGTGGTCGCTGGCATCGGCGGCGAGGTCGTATGCCGCGGCGAGACCGCGCTCGTCGGTCACCGCGCTGGTGAGCACGTCGGCGACCTCCTTCTCGGACAAGGGTGTGAGTGTGACGAGCATCGAGCGCGAGAGCAGCGGGGCGATGACCGCGAACGACGGGTTCTCCGTGGTCGCTGCGACGAGCACGACCTGGCGGTTCTCCACGCCCGGGAGCAGCGCGTCCTGCTGGGCCTTGGTGAAGCGGTGGATCTCATCGAGGAAGAGCACCGTCTGGCGGCCGTACATGTCGCGCGAGCGGTTGGCCTGCTCCATCACGGCGCGCACGTCCTTCACGCCCGCCGTCACCGCGGAGAGCTCGACGAACTCGCGGTCGGCTGCGGTCGCGACAAGGTGGGCGAGGGTCGTCTTTCCCGTGCCCGGTGGCCCCCAGAGGATCGCCGACAGCGCACCGGCCGCTCCCCCGCTGCCCTCGATGAGCCGCCGGAGCGGGCTGCCCGGGCGCAGGATGTCGCCCTGACCGCGCACCTCCGCCACCGAGCGTGGTCGCATCCGCACCGCGAGCGGGGGCAGCAGGGCACCGCCCACGTCGGGGCGGTCTCCCGCCGCGGCGCCGAAGAGGTCGGTCCCGTCCTGGCTCACCCGAGCGAGGCTACCCACCGCGGCAGGCGCCGCACCGCGCTCCCACCCCGTGGGACTCGTGGGACGCTGTGCGCCATGACCTCGAGCGAGCCGGCAACGCGCTCCCTGCTGAGCCGATGGGGCGGGGTCATCGCAAGGCGCGCCGCGGCCATCGTCGTGTTCTGGGTCGTCTTCGTGCTCCTCGGGTTCGGGACCGCGCTCGGCGCGTTCGGCAACCCGGGGCTGTTCGCACGCCTGGGCAGCGGGGAGATCGTCGTCGACGGCGAGAACCAGCAGGGCCGGGCCGTCCTCTCGCAGGCTGGTGGCAGCGGGTTCAGCACCTACACGCTCATCGTCGACGGGGTGGACCTCGCAGACCCGTCCGTCGCGGCAGCCGCCACCGGGGCCGTCACCGAACTGGGCGCGATCGAGCACGTGAAGTCCGCGGTCAACCCGTTCGTCGTACCTGGCGGGGCGACCAGTGACCTGAGCCGGCAGTTCCTCCTCGGTGGCGACCCGGCATCCGGCGGCTTCGCGACGGTCGTCACCTTCGACGAGACGAACACGGCGGAGGAGGAGGCAGCCGCGACCGCCACGGTCGACGGCGTCTTCGACACGCTCGTCGAGGTGAGTGGGGCGACGAGCTCGCAGCGTGGCGGGCTGCGGACCCTCGTCGACCGGATCATCGACCAGGTCAAGGTCGACGGTCAGCGCGGGGAGGGCGTCGCGCTGCCCGTGAGCTTCCTCGTCATGGTCGTCGTGTTCGGCGGGTTCCTCGCTGCAGGATTCCCGGTCTTCGGGGCGATCGCCTCGATCGCCGGAGCGCTCGCGTCGCTGCTCGGCTTCTCCTACCTCCTGGACCTCGATGCCTCAGTGGTGAACGTCGTCACCGTCCTGGGGCTGGGGCTGTGCATCGACTACGGACTGCTCGTCGTCAGCCGGTTCCGCGAGGAGCTGCGAGGTCGCCTCGACGGAGCAACCGCCTCCGCGCTCACGACTGCAGACGTCGTGGCCGCGGCCGAGACCACCCTGGACCGGGCCGGGCGCACGGTCATCTTCTCGGCGCTCACCGTGGCGATCTCGCTCGCGGGCCTCATGGTCCTGGACATCGACTTCATCCGCGCGGTGAGCGCGGCGGGGGTGTCCGTCGTCCTCATCGCCCTCGTCGTCGCCCTCTCGCTCATCCCGGCACTCTGCAGCCTCGGTGCACGGCGTCTGCTCCGCCGGGGCACCGAGGTCTCCGGCGACGTCGGGGTGTTCTCACGCCTCGCCGAGCGGGTGCACCGCGCGCCGTGGCTCGTCATCGTCGCCGTGTCCGCCGTGCTCGTCGTCCTCGTCCTCCCCGCCCTGCGCCTGGAGCTGACCTCCTCGGGGCCAGAGTTGCTGCCCAAGGGTGCGCCCGAGCGCACGTTCTTCGAGGACTTCCGCGAGGGCTACCCGCTGCTCGCTGGCGCCGAGGTTCTCGTCGTGGCCCAGGCACCGGTCGAGCAGGTGGGGGCGTGGGCGCAGACCGCCGCCGGCCGCCCGGGAGTGCGCTCCGTCGACCCGGTGCGCACCCTTCAGGGTGGCGTGGTCACCGTCGGCTTCCAGACCGACGACACCGGCACCGGGGAGAGCTCCCGTGCCCTGGTCGACTCCCTACGCGCCGACCGTCCACCGTTCCAGTCCTGGGTGGTCGGCCAGGCATCGGGCATCCTGGACTTCCGGGCGACGGTGGCCGACCGTGCCGGATGGGCCGTGGGCCTGGTGGTCCTCGCCACGCTGGTGCTCCTCTTCCTGATGACCGGCTCCGTCGTCATCCCGGTGAAGGCCCTCGCGATGAACGTGCTCTCCCTCGGCGCGGCCCTGGGCATCGCGGTGTGGATCTTTCAGGACGGTCACCTCGAGACGCTGCTCCGCTTCAGCTCCACGGGCGCCATCGAGAACACCATCCCCCTGCTCGTGCTGGCCTTCGGTTTCGGCCTCTCGATGGACTACGAGGTCTTCCTCCTCTCGCGCATCGTCGAGCTGCACGAGCAAGGTCACGACACGCGCACCGCGGTCACCCTCGGGCTCCAGCGCTCCGGGCGGATCATCACGTCGGCGGCACTGCTCATGGTCATCGTCTTCGCGGGTTTCGCCGCCGGTGACCTGCTCATCCTCAAGCAGATGGGCGTCGCCCTCGTCGTGGCGATCACCATCGACGCGACGCTGGTCCGGATGCTTCTGGTGCCCGCGACCATGTCGGTGCTGGGGTCGGCGAACTGGTGGGCACCGGGGCCGCTGCGTCGCCTGCACCGCCGGTGGGGAATCACCGAGTGAGCCACCCTCCCGGGGCCCCACCCTGCCGAGAGAGGTGCGGGTCAGAGGCCCGCGAGCACCTGTGCGACGACGATCTTGGTGATCATCGCCACCGGGTAGACCAGGGCGTAGGCCACACCGACACGGGTGTCGTGCTCCGTGCGCTCGTTGACGTAGGCGAGGATCGCCGGCTGGGTCTGGGCTCCGCCGATCGCACCGGCCGTCTCGAGCCACGGCATCCGGCGCACGACGTGCACGCCGAGCACGAGCAGGAGTGCGCCGACACTGGTGAGCACCAGACCGAGCACTGCCACCCGCCATCCGGCATCTGAGGCCAGCGCCTGCGTGATGGTGCCTCCCGCGCGCACGCCGGCATAGGCGAGGAAGGTCACCATCCCGAGCGCTGAGAGCGACTGCGCCGCACCGTGGGACATCGAGGTGATCACCGGCCCGAGCCGACCGATCCGCCCGAAGACCAGACCGACGACGAGGGTGCCCATGGCGGGGCCGATCGTCAGGCCTCCGCCGGGAGTGGGCAGGCTCACGAGCCCGAGCGCCAGTCCCCCGGCCAGCCCGAGCGCCAAACCCCCGACGTTGATGTCGGACATCCCGCGGTCGCTGTCGCCGAGGTAGGTGCCGACCTCGGCCATCCGGCCCGTCGGGCTGATGACCCGCAGGCGGTCGCCCATCGCGAGCACGAAGGTGTCGTGGGCGACGAGGTCGAGGTCGCCCCGGCGCACCCGGCTCACCGTCGCCCCGAACCTCGCCTCGAGCTCGAGCTCGGCGATCGTGCGCCCGACGAGTGGCTTGGCGGACAGCGTGACCCGACGGAAGTCGAGGTCACGCCGGTCGGCGACGATGTCGTGGGAGGACGTGTGCCCGAGGCGTCGCGCGACGTCGTCGAGCAGGCCGGGCGGCCCGACGATGGTGAGGAGATCACCGCGGGTGATCCGCACGCTGGCGGCCGGCACGATCATCGGTCCGGGCTCGTCCTCCCGCTTCAGCCGGGAGACGGCGATCTGGCGACCGTGCTCGAGCCCGAGGGCGGCCACGGTGAGCGGCTCGTCCACCTCGACCCGCACGGTGATGTGTCGGATCTCCTCCCGGCGCGCGTCGGCGCCGGGTCTGCGCAGCGCCCAGGCCGAGGCGGCGAGCATGACGATCACGCCCGCCAGGTAGCTGATCGAGTAGCCGACCGTCGGCAGCGCCGGGTCACCCGCCCGGGCGGATGCCGCGGCCAGCGCCGGTGTGTTGGTGAGGGCACCGGCATACGCCCCGGCCACCGTGCCCGGGGCGATGCCGAGCGCACGGCCCAGTCCCACGGCGAGGAAGCCCACGAGGGAGAGTGCGCCCGCCACGACGAGCATCGTGGGCCACCCAGTGCGCAGCGAGGAGAAGAAGTGGGTGCCCGACACGACGCCCACGGTGTAGGTGAAGAGGATCAGCCCGAAGAGGCCGATGACCTCGGGGACCTCGAGCTCGACGGCATAGGACGCCGCCCATGCCGAGACACCCAACGCAGCGAAAAGCACCGCGGCAGGGCCGAGCCGCACCTCCTTGACCTTGACGTGGCCGATGGCCGCGCCGAGTGCGAGCAGCACCGCGAGGAGGAGGAGGGGCTCGTCGGCGAGGAGGTGCAGGACGGGCCGCATGCTGCGATGGTCCCACGGCAGAACAGGTCCGGCGTCACCGTCCACACCGTGGGTGGGTCCTCGCCGCGAGCGCCGTCAGTACCAGTGCGGGGAGCGCGACAAGAACGCCTGCCAGGCCGCACACGGGGTGCCGTAACGCGACTCGATGTAGCCCAGACCCCACGCGATCTGGGTGCTCGGGTTGACCAGCCAGTCCGCGCCCGCACTGGCCATCTTGCTCCCGGGAAGGGACTGCGGGATGCCGTACGCGCCGGACGACGGGTTGCTGGCACTCCACCTCCACCCGCTCTCGGCGAACCACAGCCGATCCAGGCAGCCCCATTGCGAGGCGTCGAGGGAGGGGTCCAGCATTGCCCTGGCGATCGAGCGAGGGTCGAGCTGGGCAGCGGTGAGCTCGGCACTCCCGCCACTGCTCACCAACGGGAGCGATCCTCTCCCGGCGCCAAACCCCGCAGCAGCCTTGGCGGCCGACGCGAGGTCCTCCAACCGCGCCTGCTCGGCCTCCAGCGTGGTCCTGCGGGCCGCGGCGAGCTCGACGAGCATCTCCTGCTGCTGGGTCTGGATGCGGCTCGCCACCTCACTCGCACCGGTGGCCTCCAGCTGCACCGCAGCGAGCTTCGTCTCCACCT
>JBDSVV010000145.1:0-26693 GCA_039927035.1 Ornithinibacter sp.
GCACCCGAGGGTCGTCGACGGCGAGGCCCGGAAGCTCGGGGGAGGACTTCTGTCCCGTGGGCAGTCGCAGCACCTCGCCGAACTGGCTCTGCAGCTCGAAGGCGTAGTTGGACGGGAACGTCGTGTCCCGGGTGCGCAGGTCGTCGAACGCCTGGGCCGCCACCGGGCGGGCTACGCTGCGCAGCTCGGCGTCGACCCGGCCCGTGAGGTTGACATACATCAGGTATGCCGTGACCAAGCTCGTGAGCACCAGCGCCGCTCCCACGAGCACCCCCACGATGGCGACCAGGCGACGACGGAGGGGGACCGCCTCGAGGCGGCGCACCACGCTCGCCTGCGGCTTGGACACGACCGGCATCAGGTGCCGGGGGGAGTGCGCAGCACGTACCCGACACCACGCTTGGTGTGGATCAGCGGCGGGAGCCCTTCGGTGTCGATCTTTCGGCGGAGGTAGGAGATGTAGGACTCCACGATCCCGGACTCGCCGCGGAAGTCGTAATCCCAGACGTGGTCCAGGATCTGGCTCTTGGAGAGCACCCGGTTGGGGTTGAGCAGCAGGTAGCGCAGCAGCTTGAACTCGGTCGGGCTCGTCTCGATGACGCGACCTGCGCGACGCACCTCGTGGGAGTCCTCGTCGAGCTCGAGGTCCCCGAAGGACAGCACGACCCGGTCCTCGTCGGCGTCCCCGCGCGTGCGTCGGAGCACCGCGCGGATCCTGGCCACGACCTCCTCGAGGCTGAACGGCTTGGTGACGTAGTCGTCCCCGCCGACGGTGAGGCCTTTGATCTTGTCGTCGACAGAGTCACGGGCCGTGACGAAGACGATGGGGAGTTGCCTTCCCTGTTCGCGCAGCCGGCGGGTCACGGTGAACCCGTCCATGTCGGGAAGCATGACGTCCAGGACGCAGAGGTCGGGCTCGTGCTCGGCCGCGACGCGAAGGGCCTCGGCGCCGGTCGCGGCCGTGGCCACGTCGAAGCCGGCATAGCGCAGCGACGTGGCGAGGAGTTCGCGGATGTTCGGCTCGTCCTCGACGACGAGCAGCTTGGCCTCGGTCTCGTTGCTCACAGATCGATTCTCCCGGAGAAGTCTGGGAGTGGGCTGGACGTCCGCTGGAGGCTCGGCGCCAGCTGCTGGGGTCAGTACCCCTCGTACGTCGAGGAGGTGTCGAAGCCGCCCGCGACGGCGATGGCGATGACGATGCCGGCCACGACCACGAGGGCAGCGACCCCCACGGCGAAGGCGATCCAGCCGAACCTGGTCATCCGCCTGGACTCGGTGGGGTCGGTGGTCTGCTTCGTCAGGGCCAGGATGCCGAAGACCAGCGCGGGGATGCTGAAGATGCCTCCGCAGCAGAGGATCGAGAGGCCCGAGAGGATCGTCAGTGTCAGCGCACTGGTGTTGCGCTGCTCGACCCCGTGGGCGGCCGGTCCGGGGGGGTAGGGGCCGGGGAACGGTGACCCGAACTGCTGCTGGCCGTAGGAGGGGGGCGGGGCCTGGCCGTAGGGCGACGGTTCGCCGTAGGCGGGGGGTTGGCCGTATGCCGGGGGCTCGCCGTACGGCTGCTGGCCGTATGGCGGTGGCTCGCCGTACGGCTGCTGGCCGTAGGCCGGTGGCGCCCCGTACTGACCTTGCTGACCGTATGGCTCCTGGCCGGGGGTCGGAGGCTGGGTCGGGTAGGGGCTCGGCAGCTCCGCCTCACCAGCCGGCCCACCGGCATACGGCCGGGTGAGTGGTGGTTCGGGGGCGGGAGCCGTGGGGTCGTTGAACGGGTCCTGGTCCTGCCCCCGGTCGTGGGTGCTGCTCATCGGCACTGCCCTCCCCGTCGTGTCGTGGCGTGAACCGAGGTCGTGGCCACGCGGCACGAGGGTATCCGGTGGGCCGTTCGCCTCTTCGGCGCGGGCGTGTCAGGATCGAAGCGTGAGACTCCCGCTGCCGCAGGTCGAGCCAGACCCGGGACTCCCGGGCGCCATCACGATCTACGAGGTCGGGCCGCGCGACGGGCTGCAGAACGAGGCGACGGTGGTCCCGGCAGCCGTCAAGGCGGAGTTCGTCCGACGTCTCGTGGCGGCAGGTCTACAGACCGTGGAGACCACCTCGTTCGTCGACCCGCGCTGGGTTCCGCAGCTCGCGGACGCTGCCGACGTGCTCAACCTGCTCGGCGAGGACGGGCTCGGCCCGCGGCGGCCGGTCCTCGTCCCCAACGAGCGCGGCCTGGACCGGGCGCTCGCCTCAGGTGTCGGCGCCGTCGCGATCTTCGGCAGCGCCACCGAGGCCTTCGCCCGTCGCAACCTCAACCGCGGTGTCGAGGAGTCGATCTCGATGTTCCGGCCCGTGGTCGAACGATCGCGTGCGGAGGGAGTGTGGGTCCGGGCGTACGTCTCGATGTGCTTCGGTGACCCGTGGGAGGGACCCGTCCCCGTGGGTCAGGTCGTTGACGTCTGCCAGCGGCTGATGGATCTCGGCTGTGACCAACTGTCCATCGGCGACACGATCGGGGTCGGCACGACGGGGCACGTCCACCGCCTGCTCGGGGCGCTCGACGCGGCCGGGATCGGGGCCGACCGGATCGGCGTCCACTTCCATGACACCTACGGCCAGGCGCTGTCGAACACGATGGCTGCACTGCGGGACGGCGTCACGGTCGTGGATGCGTCGACCGGGGGCCTCGGCGGGTGCCCGTTCGCCAGGTCCGCGACCGGCAACCTTGCGACGGAGGACCTCGTATGGGCCCTCGACGGAGCAGGCGTCTCCACCGGGGTCGACCTCGACGCCCTCGTGGAGACCAGCACCTGGATGGCGGACCACCTGGGTCGCCCGTCGCCCTCACGGGTCGTGCGCGCCCTCACCGGGGGCTGAACGGCTCACGGGTCGATCCGGGGCGAGTGGTGGGCTGGCGTTGGAAGGCCTGACCGTCAGGGGTCTGTGAGTTCGGTGTGAGTGTCCGTGCACCCATTCACAGCGCCCCACTACGGGAGGAGGATGCGGACATGACCGATGAGCAGGGCCCACAGCAGCCTTCCACCCCGCAGCGGGGGCCGGATTTCCCGGAGTCCCCAGCACCGTCGCCCACCGAACCACTGCCCACGGCACCGTCACCCGCAGCACCCTCGGCCGCGGCGCGGCGGCCCGGTCGGGGTGCCGGTGGCCTGTGGGACGGAGCGTTGTCGAGCACGGGTGGCCGGGTCGCGGTGGTGCTGGCCGCGCTGTTCGTCACGCTCTTCCTGGTGGGCGGCCTGGGCCTGAGCGCTCTCGCGGTCGGGCGGCGGGTCCTGGGCGAGGATCACGGACCGATGATGTCCCAGGGGCGTGACGGCCCGTGGAACGGCATGGGCCGGGGCAACGGACAGAGCAATGGAGACGAGAATCGGCACGGCGACGAGAAGGGGAAGGGCAACGGACCGGGACCTGGTAGGGATCAGGGGCTGGGGCACGGCTGGGGAAACGGCAACGGCACGGACCGTGGTGTGCCGGAGGGGACGATGCCGGGGATTCCGCGCGGCGAGGGGTTCGGGCACGGTGGCTTCGGCCCGGGCGGGGCGCTGCACGGTGAGGTCACGGCAGCAGGTGTGGGCGGTCAGGTGGTGACGACCGTCTTCCAGCTCGGTGAGGTCACGGCATACACGCCAGGTCGGTCCGTGGCCGTCAAGAGCACTGATGGCTTCACAGCGACGTACACGATCACCGCGGACACCGGCACCGCACGAGGGGGAACCCCGGTCCTCGGAGCCAAGGTCCGGGTGATTGCCGCCAAGGACGGGCTGGCCCTCACCCGGATTGCGGTGGTCGGGCAACCGCAGGGCTGAGGCCTGTCGGGTCGACACCATGCGGGTCGACACCGTTGACCTCGGGACTGATCCGCCGCTCGAGGGCGATGGCCAGCACGGCGACGGCCGCGAGGGAAAGCACGATGACGGTGATGAGCACCCCTCCCCGGCGCCCGCTGAGCAGCCACCCGGCGACGACAGGTGCGGTGATCGCGCCCAGCTGGAAGGCGCCCGCCGAGACCGCGTTGTACCGGCCTCGGTCGCGATCGGAGGCGAGGTCGTTGACGATTGCGGGCACCGTCGGTTGGAGCATCGTCTCGCCGAGGCCGAACAGGACGTGGAACACGATCACGCCACCTGCAGCCAGCGCGGTGCCAGCCACCGTGCCCGTCGCACCCAGGAGCAGCCAGGCCGCCACCCAGGTGCCGACCAGCCCGAGGAACACCCGGGTGCGGCGGCGGCCGTCGATGACCCGCAGCACGAGGAACTGGAGGCCGACGATCACCACGGTGTTGGCGGCGAACGCGAAACCGATGGTCCGGGTGGAGACCTCGCTCACCTGCCGTGCGAATGCCGGAAAGCCCGCCTCCATCTGGCCGTAGCCGGCAAAGCTCGACAGGAATGCGATCGCGGTGATCCACAGGACCGCCGGTTTGCGGATGATGTCGAGATAGCCGGTGCTCGGCGCGGTGGACTCCGCCGAGGGCGGGCGTCCTGCCACGTGACGCAGGGGGCCGAGCAGGAGGGCGATGGGGACCAGGACGCACACCGCGTCGGCCAGGAAGATCGCGGTGAAGGTCCACGCCCGGTCGACGTCGGTGAGGAAGCCGCTGACCACACCCCCGATGCCGATACCAAGGTTGACCAAGGCGAAGTTGATCCCGAAGAACTGGGTGCGGAGCCGGCCCTCGACGATGCTCGCGATCATGGCGTTGAACGCGGGCCACCCGACTCCGAAGCTCACGCCGAGGAGCACGAAGGCGACGACGAAGGCCGGGATGCTCGTGGCGAACGCGAGCACCACTGCTCCGATGAGCTGCGCGAGGTGACCCCAGACGAGCACCACGCGGGCACCCAGTCGATCGGTGAGGATGCCCACGGGCCCGGTGACCAGGACGGCCACCAGCGCGATGAGGCCCATCAGCAGGCCCGCGACGTCGAGGTCGATGCCGCGCACCTCGTGAATGTAGATGATCGTGAAGGGGAGTGTCATCCCGCGGCCGAGGGTGGAGACCGCCGTGGTCGAGAGGAGCCAGCGGCCCGGGGTCGGAAGAGCCTCCCAGAAGCTGCGGAGGGTGAGCTGAGGGGGTCCTGACAACTCCGGCTCCGCAGGGCCGATCACGGGGTCTGGCACCACGTCAACGTCCCACAGGTCGGTGCCAGCGGGCCACCCGGTTTCCCGGCGATGCAGGGAGGCGGACCGCTCCGGCGAACCCTGCAGCGCGGCATACGGTCGAGCGGTTAGCCTTGTGGACGGTGCCCGACCGGGCGCCACCTGTGATGATGCACCCTGAGAGGTGGACCGTGCCCACTGGCAAGGTGAAGTTCTTCGATTCCGAAAAGGGGTTCGGCTTCGTGTCCGGCGAGGGCGGCGAGGGGGACGTGTTCGTTCCCAGCAGCGCCCTGCCCGCGGGGGTCGACGCGCTCAAGGGTGGTCAGCGGATCGAGTTCAGCATCGCTGAGGGCCGCCGTGGTGCTCAGGCTCTGTCGGTGCGACTGCTGGACCCGGCGCCTTCGGTGGCCGTCAACCGGCGCGTGCGGGACCGCAAGCCCGCTGACGAGATGGTCGTCATCGTCGAAGACGTCATCAAGCTCCTCGACTCGATGTCGGAGTCGCTGCGTCGCGGGCACTACCCGGACAAGGCGCACGGCAACCAGATCGCCCAGGTGCTGCGCGCCGTTGCCGGTGACCTCGAGCTGTGAGCACTGCCCTCAAGCCTGACACCACGCTGCGTGAAGCGGTCGAGCTCGCCCGAGGGGCTGCTTCCTCGATCAGTCTCCCCGGTGCCGTGGGTGACCACCTCGGCATGAAGATGGAGGAGGAGCGTCTGGCGACGCACTACTTCGCCTGCAGCGCAGCTGCGTACGTCGGTTGGCAGTGGGCCATCTCGGTGTCGCGCGTCGCCCGCTCCAAGACGGTGACGGTGTGCGAGACGAACCTGGTGCCTGGCGAGGGCTCGATGCTCTCGCAGGACTGGTTGCCGTATGCCGAGCGGCTGGCTCCCGGTGATGTCGGGCCGGGGGACGTGACCCCGATGGTCCTCGACGACCCGCTGCTCGTGGCGGGGTTCGAGGCCACTGGCGAGCAGGACGTCGACGCGGTTGCGCTCTGGGAGCTCGGACTGGGCCGGCCTCGGGTGCTGTCCGACGAGGGTCGCGAGGTCGCGGCCCAACGGTGGTACGAGGGCGCCTCGGGACCGACGGCGCCGATCGCGGTGAAGGCGCCTGCGCCCTGCTCGTCGTGCGGGTTCTTCGTGCCGATGGCGGGTGCGCTGCGCGCGGTCTTTGGCGTCTGTGCCAACGAGTGGTCGCCGAGCGACGGACGGGTCGTCAGCCTGGACCACGGGTGTGGTGCGCACTCAGAGGTCGACATGGATGCGCCCACACCGGAGCGGGTCTCTGCTCCCATCCTCGACGACCAGCAGCTCGACCGCGTCTGAGCTCGACCGCGTCTGAGCTCGATCGCGTTTGAGGTCAACCGCGTTTGAGGGCGGCCGCGCCCGGGTTCAGGTTCCCGTCGCGTTGCCGCGCCCACGCCGCACGTACGTGAAGGCGAAGATGCCCAACCCGATGCCGGTGACGCAGGCCCAGGGCCACCACGACCGCTCCCCGCTGTGCAGCGCGGGCACGATGAGCGACATCACGAGCGCGAGAACCCACAGGGCGGTCCCCACGACGGCGATCCGAGTGGCGGACAGCTGGACGCTCGACACCGGTGCCGAGGGGCCGAGAGGCGTGAGCGCGCCCGCCTGGCCGACCGTCTCGGCTGATGCAGGTGTCTGGGGCGTCTCGGGGGCACTCACCGGCACAGCGTAGCGAGACCGAAGGGGCGCCCGGCGCAATGCCGTACGTGGGGCGTCCGTCGACCAAGACCCCTGTGAGGGGACGTCCGGATGGATCACGTGACGTGCCGGGGGACCTCGCCCGGAGATGGAGGATCCGGTGCGACGGGATTGACCTGAGTCCGCCGCCACGGCCCGACCCTTGATCCATCCGGTCGGTTGGTCCTGATCCATCCGGTCGGTTGGGTCAGGTGCTGCGCCGGGGGTGGCTCGCGAGGTGATCCATCCGGACGTTCTTGGACCGGGTAGGGGTGAGGAGGCATCTACCAGGGTCTTCAGGATGTGCGAGCACGCCGCTCACCGTGCACGGATGGCGAGCCGAGGGGGATGCCTGGAATACTTAGCCGAGGTAATGACTTGTGCTAACCAACTGATGAGAACTCTGAAAGGTGAGCCATGATTGTGTCGAGCGAGCGAACGACGGCGATGACGCGCGCCGAGAGGGACCACCTGACCAGCGACCTGCGCATGGCGTGCATGCGCATCTCCCGGCGCGTCCGGTTCGAGAGCCAGGCCGCTGTCCCCCCGCACCAGTTCTCGGTCCTCGCGCGCCTCGAAGACGGCCCACACACCCCGAAGGAGCTCGCCGACATCGAGCGCGTCAGCGCGCCGAGCATGAGCCGCACCGTCTCCGGCCTGGTGGAGTCCGGGCTCGTCGACCGCGCCGATGACCCCACCGATGGTCGCCAGGTGATCCTTTCGCTCACGGTCCAGGGCAAGCGCACCATCCGCGACACCAGGTGCCGACGTGACCAGTGGCTCGCCCTTCGGCTCGAACGTCTGACCGACGACGAGCGCGCCCTGATGGCCGAGGCGACCGCCCTCCTGGAGAGGCTGGCAGCGGAGTGAGCCCCACGTTCACGTCGCTCGAGGTTCGCAACTACCGCGTGTGGGCCACCGGAGCCCTCGTCTCAAACATCGGCACCTGGATGGGGCGCGTCGGACAGGACTGGCTCGTTCTGACCGTGCTCACAGCGGGGTCCGCCACGGCGCTCGGAGTCGTCACCGGCCTCCAGTTCCTGCCCTTCCTCGTGCTGGCCCCGTGGGCAGGCCTGATCGCGGACCGGTTCTCCAAGAGGCGAATCCTCCTGATTACCCAGACGCTCCTGGCGTTGACGAGCCTGCTTCTGGGGGTGCTGGCGATCACCGGCACCGCACAGCTCTGGCACGTCTACGCCATCGCGCTCTTCCAGGGGGTCGCGACCGCCATCGACAACCCTGCTCGTCAGGCCTTCGTCTCCGAGATGGTTCCCCCGGACAAACTGGCGAATGCCGTGGCGCTCAACTCCGCCTCGTTCAACACCGGTCGGCTCGTCGGCCCCGGGGTGGCTGGTCTGGTCATCGCTGCGTGGGGCACCGGGGAGGCGCTGCTCCTCAACACCCTCACCTTCGTGTTCGTCATCGTCGCACTGCTGCGGCTTCGGACCTCCGAGCTGCGACCCGCCCCGCGGGTGAAGGGCCGCGGGGGCATCCGGGAGGGCTTCACCTACGTCAAGCACCGACGCGACATCCAGCTCGTCATGGTGCTGGTCTTCGTGCTGGGCACGTTCGGGATGAACTTCCAGATCACGATGGCGCTGATGGCCACGAAGGTCTTCGACAAGGGGGCGAGCGAGTTCGGGCTGTTGGGATCGATCATGGCGATCGGGTCACTCACTGCGGCGTTGATGTCGGCTCGCCGCAACGTCCCGCGCCTTCGCGTGCTCCTGATCTCCCTCGTCGGGTTCACCGGCGCATCCGCCCTCACGGCCGCTGCCCCGACCTACTGGCTCTTCGCCATCGCCCTGGTCCCGGTGGGCCTCACCGCGCTCACCGCGCTCACCACGGCGAACGCGATGGTGCAGACCCGGGTGGCACCGGAGATGCGCGGTCGGGTGATGGCCCTCTACATGGCGATCTTCATGGGCGGCACCCCGGTCGGGGCACCACTCATCGGGTGGATCTCCGAACAGTTCGGCCCGAGGTGGACCATCGGCATCGGTTCGGTCGCCGTCGGCCTCTCGCTCATCGGCGTCTCGATCTGGCTCGGACGGTCCGAGAACGTTCGGGTGAGCTATGAGTCCCAACGCCGACCCCGCGTGAGGGTGAGCACTGCGCCAGTGCTCGACGGCCCGACCATGCCGGTCCCGGAGCCCGCGCGATGACGCCGTTGTTCCGACGCCGGATGACCTTGGGTGTGCTGGCCCTGCTGCTTCTCGTCGCAGTCGGATACGCGCTGACCCGCTGACGCTCTACCCGGCGATGCGATCCATCAGCGGCGGTGGCTGGCGACGGCCTTGTCCAGTGCGGGTCCAACGTCAGGCACGAGGGTGCGAGCGAAGGTCGCAGTCAGGTGGCCGTGGTCGAAGTAGGCGATCAGTCCACCGATCACGACGTGACACGTCTCCTCTCGACAGAATCGGTCGCTCAGGTCGAGGGTGGACACCAGGCCAGAGGTGTCGACCTCTGCTGCCTCGAAGAGGGGGTCGCGTTCAAGCGCCTTCTGCGCGGGGTTGGCGCATGCCTCGACGTCATCGAGGTGCACGGCGACGCAGTCAGGCGCCGACTGCACCGCGGAGGGGACATCACGGATCACGAGCACCCGGGTACCGGTCTCGGAGATGGTGGCGAGAGTGTCCTCGTAGGCCCGTTCAGCGACGCCGGCCTTCTCGGCTGGGCTCACCCCCACGAGTTGTTGGAAGGTGCGGTTGCTCATCACGACCAGGTCATAAGCCCCAGATGAGACCGTGCCGATGGCCCATTCGTTCCAGGCGGTGCAGTTCTTCGTGAGGTCGGCGGAGCCGAAGTCGACCGGGACCCTCACGGTGTAGCACTGCGACACGAGGTACGTGTCCAGACGCCACCCGCGAGTCTCGGCGACTGCTGCGATGGCTGGCTGCCAGTGCCCAGCATGAGAGTTCCCCAGCAACGCCACGCGAACGTCGCCGTCGGGCTTGCCATAGGTGCAGACGTTGTGAGCGGTGTAGGGACGGTTGGACCAGCAACCATCTGCGTAGACCACGGAGCGGTCGGCCCGTGCCACCGCGGGGCTGGAGAACAGCCGCTTCCCTGCGACCGACTCGCACAGAGGGTTGCGCAGGGCTGCCGACCCGATGCAGTCCTCCGCGGCTACCGCCCTCTGCAGTGCCTGCTCCTCCGCGACACGGGCAGTCTCTGCCTGGGCGGCCACACCGAAGCTTGCGCCTGTGAGGAGGACTGCGCTGGCCGCGGCGATGGCGAAACTTCGAGGGAGGCTCAGGGTCAGTGACCTGGCGCGTCGCACGGGGTCCTCGACGAATCGCTTGGTCAGCAGGGCGAGAAGGATGACCGCCACCACAGCCACCACCTTGTCGCGGTCGTTGAGGCCTCGGCCAAGCGCGAAGGGTGCGATGACCACGATCGGCCAGTGCCACAGGTAGACGGAGTAGGAGAGGTCGCCCATGACCTGTGACGGGCGCCAGTTCAGCAGGGCACCGGGTGACCAACGCACCCCGTCGGTCGCGGCGGCGATCACGAGCACCGCGCCGAGGGTGGGCAGTAGGGCTGCCGACCCCGGGAATGAGGTGGTCTCGTCGAATGTGAGAGCCGCCCACGCGATGGCGCCCAGGCCCGCCCACCCGAGCGCGACGCGTGCCGTGGTCGAGCGGAGCCGCCAACCGTGGAAGACCATGAGGGCGAGGATCGACCCCAGCCCGAGTTCCCAGACGCGGGTCTGAGTCACGAGGTAGGCAGCCGCGGGATCGGACCGGGTGATAACCACGGATGCCGCGAACGACGTCGCCGTCACCGTGAACAGACCTGCCGCGCGCCAGGCACCCGGTCGGTGGCGACGACCTGCGATCGTGAGCAGCGCGATGAGAAGTGGCCAGAGGATGTAGAACTGTTCCTCAACAGAGAGCGACCAATAGTGCTGCACGGGGCTCGGTGCGTTGTCGGCGGCGAAATAGTCGGTCGCCGATCGGGCCAGCGCCCAGTTCTCCAGAGAAACTGCCGATGCCCCCACCTCATGGGCGAGGGTCGGAAGTTGCGTCGAGGGCAGCCACGCCAACCCCGCGAGCAGGGTCGCCGCGAGCACCAGCGAGGCGGCGGGCAGCAGTCGGCGGATGCGTCGGCCCCAGAATGCACCGAGGGCACCGAAGGTCGTGGGTGGGGACCGAAGAAGGTGGGAGGAGATGAGGAAGCCGGAGATGACGAAGAAGACGTCGACACCGACATAGCCGCCAGTCAGGCCCGTGGGCCAGAAGTGGAAGACGAGAACGATGACCACGGCCACTGCCCGCAGGCCTTGGATGTCGCCGCGGACGCCCCCGGGCTCAGCTCTGCCGCGGGTAACCGCGGCACGTTCGTTGCCGCCCGCGGTGGTGGCGTGGTCGTGGCTCCGGCCGCGACGGCTTTCCGGGGTTGCGACGTCGAGCTCCATGCCAGTCACCTCGAAACCTCGCGTCGGAAGATCGTCAGTGCCCCATGAATCTACGGAGCGCCGCCGAAAAGCGTAACCGCCCTGGGGGAGGTCAGCCGAGGCGGTCGACAACGTGCTCGATGCAACCGATGAGCTTGCTGACGTCGTCAGGCTCGACCGCCGGGAAGCACGCCACGCGCAGCTGGTTGCGACCAAGTTTGCGGTAAGGCTCGACATCGACGACACCGTTGGCGCGCAACGTCTTCGCGATGGCCGAGGCGTCGACCGAGTCGTCGAAGTCGATCGTCGCGACCACCTGGGAGCGGTGCGCCGGGTCGGCGACGTATGGCGCGGCATACGCCGTCTTCTCGGCCCAGCCGTAGAGCCGGCCGGAGGAGTCGGCGGTACGCGCAGTGGCCCAGTCGAGCCCGCCGCGCTCGTTGAGCCACTCGACCTGGTTGGCGAGCATGGCGAGGGTCGCGACGGCAGGGGTGTTGTAGGTCTGGTCGAGGCGGCTGTTGGTCACGGCCGTCGGCAGGCTGAAGAAGTCGGGGACCCAGCGACCGCTCGCGGCGATCTCCTCGACACGGGCGAGCGCCGCGGGGGAGAAGAGCGCGAGCCAGAGGCCACCGTCGGAGGCGAAGGACTTCTGCGGGGCGAAGTAGTAGACGTCAGCCTGGCCGACATCGACCGGGAGCCCGCCCGCACCAGAGGTGGCGTCGATCAGGACCAGCGCATCGGCATCCGCGCCCTCGACCCGCTGGACCGGGGCCATCACTCCGGTGCTCGTCTCGTTGTGCGCCCACGCGTAGACATCCACACCGGCCTCCGCGCGCGGGGTGGGCAGGCTGCCCGGGTCGCTGGAGATCACGGTGGGCTCGCCGAGGAACGGGGCGTTCTTGGTGACGGTCGCGAACTTGCTCGAGAACTCACCGAAGGTCAGGTGCTGCGCGCGGTCGCGGACGAGGCCGAATGCCGCGATGTCCCAGAACGCGGTGGCGCCGCCGTTGCCGAGCACGACCTCGTACCCGTCGGGCAGGTCGAAGAAGGTGGACAGCCCCGAGCGCACGCCCTTGACGAGGTTCTTGACCGGAGCCTGGCGGTGCGAGGTGCCGAGCACGGTGCGGCCGATCGCGGCGAGCGCCTCGACCTGCGCGGGGCGGACCTTGGACGGGCCGGAGCCGAACCGGCCGTCCTCGGGCAGGAGGTCGGCGGGGATGGTGATCTGCGGGACGTCGCTCACGGCTGGCTCCGAGGTGGTGGTGGGGCGGTGGCCGACCGCGACGGTCTCGCAGGTCGGAGACCCCGGCGGCGGGGGCCGCGCAGGGGCGAGGTGGCCGCGGGGTCGGCGTCGTCGGCGACTCCACGACCGCAGTCATCTTCACAGGCGATGCCCATCTGCGGGACGGCGGGTCCGTCATGTGGGCGTCGCGTCCGGGCTGCCCAGCCCTTGGCTCGAACCTTTGCTGGCAGAGGTTCGTGCCAGGACCACAGGGTGCTACGTGTGGTTGGAGCACCAATCCGTGTTGAGTTCAGGGGTGTGAGTCAGGCGCTGAGCCGACCGCCGGACCGAACGATGGCTGCCTCGATCCGAGCGCCGAGCTCCCTGGATGCCGTCAAGCTGGGCCCAGCGCACCCGGAAGAACTCCTCGCCATCCATGGCCAGCTGGTCCTGTCGCACCTTCTCGGCCACGAGGATCTGGCGGGCACGGCTCAGATCGTCCTCGGTGGGCGCTGCGGGAAGCTCCTTCACGATCTCGTCGAACTCGATGACGACCCGGGTGCCCTTGATGCGCTGGTCGACTTGGTAAGTGGTCGAGCGGACGGTGCGAGGCTCCTGAGGCTCCGTCTCGTAGCCCAACAGACGCAAGGCGAGGGCCAGCAGGGTCTCCCCGATGCTCTCGTGGCGCCCATCCACATGGACGAGGAGCTCACGAACGGCACGGATGCCGGGATGGCCCTCGTGCAGTGCCACAGCGGCATCGAGGTCGGTGCGGGTCAGGAGTCCGAGGTGCATCGCGTTGTCGCCGGCGACGAGGCTCTCGAGCGGAAGGCTCGGCCGCCCCTGAAGCGCCTGAGCCCGACCTGGACCACGGCGACCGCGGGAGGGACCGTGAGGTGACTCGTCTCGCTGCCCTCGGTGGGGTCGGACACGGGGTCGAGGCCGCAGGCCGGATGGATGACGGCTCCGGTGCGGTGGCGGATATGGTCATCAGAGACGCGCGACATGGACCACCGAGAGATCGGAACGCCAGAGCGAGACGCCGTCCAGTACGAGCGCCGATTGGTGGATCGCGCACACCCGCCCGTCGAAGGACCGCGGTCGGGTGTGGTCGGAGTCTCAGCAGGAGGTAGTGCCAGGACCACAGGGTGCACCCTCTGGATCCAGAACCACCTTCCGCTGGCAGAGGGTGGGGGTGGAGCAGGGGTGGGGTCAGACCAAGGGGTCGCCGGTCCGGTCAGCGCTGGGGGTCGAAGCCGGCGACGTCCTCGATGGCGCGGGGGCCGTGCCCGATGTAGCGGGCGCTCGGCCGGATCAGGCGCCCGGTGCGCTTCTGCTCCAGGATGTGTGCCGACCAGCCGGCCACGCGAGCACAGGCGAACAGCGGCGTCATCATGTCGCCGGGCACCTCGGCGAAGTCGAGCAGCACCGCGGCCCAGTAGTCGACGTTGGTCTCCATGACCCGCTCCGGATGCCGTTCGGCCAGCTCTGCGATCGCGGCCTGCTCGAGCTCGAGCGCCACCTCGTAGCGCGGGGCGCCCAGGCGCTTGCAGGTGTCGCGCAGCACCGCTGCCCGGGGGTCGTAGGCCCGGTAGACCCGGTGCCCGAAGCCCATCAGCCGCTCCTTTCGGTCCAGGGCCTCGCGCACGTAACGACGGGCGTCACCCATCTGCTCGACGCCCTCGATCATGTGCTGGGCGCGCGAGGGCGCACCACCGTGCAGCGGCCCGGAGAGGGCGCCGATCGCCCCGGAGAGGCAGGCCGCGACGTCGGCGCCGGTCGAGGCGATGACACGTGCGGTGAACGTCGAGGCGTTCATGCCGTGCTCGGCCGCGGAGATGAAGTAGGAGTCGATCGCCTCGACGTGCGCGGGGTCGGGCTCGCCGCGCCAGCGGATCATGAACCGCTCCGCGATCGTGGAGCCCTTGTCGACCTCGCTCTGCGGCACCATTGGGGAACCCTGGCCGTGGGCCGACTGCCCGATGAAGGACATCGTCATCACCGAGGCGCGCGCCAACTGCTCCCGGGCCTCCTCGTCGGTGATGTCGAGCAGCGGCTTGAATCCCCAGACGGGCGCGAGTTGCGCGATCGAGGACTGCACGTCGACCCGGATGTCTCCAGTGTGCACCGGCAGCGGGAAGGGCTCGGCCGGCGGCAGGCCCGGGTCGAGCTGGTCATCGACGAGCAGCCCCCACACCTGGCCGAAGGACACCCGGCCGACGAGGTCGTTGATGTCGACGCCGCGATAACGCAGCGCGCCGCCCTCTTTGTCGGGCTCGGCGATCTCGGACTCGAAGGCCACGACGCCTTCCAGCCCCGGCCGGAAGTCGGGGTCGCTCAGGGTGCGGTTCGCTTCGCTCGTCGTCATGGGGTGTCCATCCCTTGCTCGTCACCTTTGTCGGGCGCGCCCATTGTGCACGTCACGCGCTCTCGTTCCCACCCGGGGCGCCGCTCGTGAACCCTCCTGCGCTCTGGCGGCGGTCCCTCACGGCCATGCCCGAGGCGCCGCTGTCTTTGATGTCGAACAGGTCGGTCGCCTCGAGGAGCTTGCTCAGCTTCGCGTAGCCGTAGTTGCGCGAGTCGAAGGAGGACTGGTTCGAGATCCGGTTGCCCACGGTGCCGACGAGGGCCCACCCCGCGTCGTCGGCCGCGCTCTCCACGGCCCTGCGCAGCAGCGCGACGAGCTTGTTGTCGCCGCGGAGCTGGGCCCTGGTGGCTCGTTGCGGAGTGGCGCTCGGTGCCGCCGCAGCCTTCTTCGACGTCGCCTTCGTCGCGGCGGCCTTCTTGGCCGTCCCGGTCGCGGTAGCGGTCACCGGGGCGGAGGCCTTGCGGGCACGACCGCTGCTCGGCGGGGTGCTCTCCTCCACCGCAGGCCCCGGCGCCGTGGCAGTCTCGCCACCGGAGGAGAGGCGGTCGAGCACGAGGAACCTCGTGCACGCGCTCTGGAATGGCGCGGGGGTCTTGGCGTCACCGAACCCGTAGACCCGGGCGCCGTGCTCGCGCAGGTGCATCACCAGCGGCGTGAAGTCGGCGTCGCTGGAGACGAGCGCGAACGCGTCGGGCCGCTGCGTGTGCAGGATCTCGACCGCATCCACGGCAAGCGCGATGTCGCTGGCGTTCTTGCCCTTGCTCTGGTCGAACTGCTGCACGGGTCGGATCGCGTTCTCGTGCAGCACGTCCTGCCACGACTTCAGTCCCGCCTTCGTCCAGTTGCCGTAGGCGCGGCGGATGTTGGTCTCCCCCAACGTCGAGAGCTCGCCGAGAATCAGCTCGATCCGGGTCGCGCGGGCGTTGTCGGCATCGATGAGGAGGGCGATCTGACCCTGGGTGTCCATGGACGGACCCTAGTCCCAGCGCCGCGGCGCACCCTCGGGTCGGGCATGATCTGCAGGTGCTGCGCTCGCTCCTGCCGGACCTGACCCCGCTCCGGGAGAGCGCGGCATACCGAGCGGTGTATGCCGGTTTCACCCTCTCCAACGTCGGCTCCCAGATGGCCGTGGTCGCCATCGGGCTGCAGGTCTACGACATCACCGGGTCCACCGCGTCGGTCGGTGTCGTCGGACTGTTCGCCCTCGTGCCGCTCATCGTGCTCGGCCTCTACGGTGGGTCGCTGTCGGACCACCACGACCGGCGCACCGTGGCACTCCTCGCCACGTTCGTCGCCTGGGGAACGAGCCTGGTCGCGGCGGCCCAGGCCTGGCTGGGCAACACCTCTGTGCTGCTCCTCTACGCCATCGTTGCGCTGTGGAGCGGGGCCTTCGCTGTCTCCTCGCCGGCGCGGTCGAGCATCTACCCAAGGATCCTGCCCCTGGCCCAGCTGCCGGCAGCCAACGCCCTCTCGGTCTTCGCGATGAACACCTCGATGACGGTGGGCCCGTTGCTGGCGGGCGTGCTCATCGACGCAGGCGGTTACAAGGCGGCTTACACCGTCGACTCATGCCTCACCGCCGCAGCGGTTCTCGGGCTCGTCAAGCTCGGGCCGGTGCCACCGGACCACGGTGAGGAGGGGGTCGTGCGCCGTGCCGGCCTGCGTTCCGTGGTGGACGGATTCAGGTTCCTGGGAACCGCGCCGAACGTGCGGATGACGTTCATCGCAGACATCGCGGCCATGGTGCTCGCCCAGCCGCGGGTGCTCTTCCCGGCGGCGGGGGCCGTGATCCTCGGGGGCGGTGCCCGCACGGTCGGTGCCCTGTATGCCGCCACGGCAGTGGGCGGCATCCTCGCCATGCTCTTCTCCGGACGGCTCGGCTCGGTCCGTCGGCAGGGCGCGGCCATCCTCGTGAGCATCGTGGGCTGGGGGGTCGGCATCGCCGGCCTGGGGCTGGCACTGCTCGGGGCCGGTGGGGCGCTGACGCGCGACCAGGCCGTGGTGGGGGCGTTGCTCGCGATGGGGGTTGCGGGTGCCGCGGACTCGGTCAGTGCCGTCTTCCGGACGACGATCCTGCAGAGTGCGGCCCCGGACCGGATGCGCGGCCGACTGCAGGGGGTGTTCATCGTCGTCGTCGCGGGTGGCCCACGACTGGGCGAGCTGCTCGGCGGGACGGTGGCGGAGCAGGTCGGTGAGGGGTGGACAGCCGTGGCGGGGGGCATCGCCTGCATTCTCGTGATCGGCCTGCTTTCGCTGCGCACTCCGGGGTTCGTGCGTTACGACGCCCGTCATCCGACCCCCTGACCGGCGCCTCTCAGGCCGCCTCGCGTGCCGGCGTGCCGTATCCGAGCGGAGCATCCCGGTGAGGCAGCAGGACCCACCCGGCGAGGCAGGCTGCCAGCGAGAGGACCGAGAAGAGGATCGCCGTGAGATGCGTGGTGAGCGCGCTCCCGTCATACATCGTCACGCCGACCACGGCGAAGGCCAGCGACAGGACGGCGAGCGCGGGAACGGGCAGCCGGCGCAAGGCGATGAGCACGAGGAGGGCAGGCACGGCATACAGCACCTTGCTGGCGAGACCCATTCCGTTGACGGCGCCGACGTAGCCGCTGGTTCCCGGGACCGCCTGGGTGAGGTCGGTGTAGAACATCGCCGCGCAGTGCCCGACCAGCCCTAGCACCCCCACACCGAGCAGGACGCCCGGCGCGGTGCCCAGCGCGACGGCCGACCGCCGGGGCAGGCCGGTGAGCACGAGACGAGCAGCGAGGGCAAGAGCGAGCACCGCGAGGATGAGGACCGGCCACGGCATGCGCACGTCGCCACCATACGTCGACGCGCATCCCGCACGCCCGGCGGTGCCGCGACCCGCGAGAAGCCCCGGGCATACGGTGGTCGCATGAGCAACGGACGTGTCGACTACGACGGTGACGGCCTGAGCGAGCAGATGCTGCTCGAAACCCCCTACGCCCAGGCTCGGCTCTGGGTGGACGAGGCCGTCGCCCGGTCGGCCGCCTCGTCCGACGTGTTCGAGCCGACGGCGATGTCGGTCGCCACCGTCGACGAGCACGGGGTCCCGGACGTGCGCACCGTGCTCATGCGCTTCCTCGACGAGCGAGGCCCGGGTTTCGTCACGGCCCTCGGCTCGGCCAAGGGGCGTGAGATCTCCGCGCGCCCGGTCATGGCGGTGGCGCTCACCTGGCCGGCGATGTTCCGCGCGATCCGGTTCCGGGGCTCGGCGGTGCAGGTCGACCGCGAGGAGGTGCAGGACTACTGGGACTCACGGCCGTGGGCGTCACGGATCTCGGCCTGGGCCTCCCAGCAGTCCGAGCCCGTTGCGTCGCGGGAGGCGCTGGAGGAGCAGTACCGGCGCAGGGCCGAGCAGTTCCCGGAGGGCGAGGGAAGCAGCGACGTGCCGGTGCCCGACTTCTGGGGCGGCTACCGCGTGGTGCCCGACGAGGTGGAGTTCTGGGCGGGTCGGCGCAACCGTCTGCACGACCGCCTCGTCTTCAGCCGGGTGGGCGAGGGCGACCTGGGTGACGCCGCGTCGTGGAGCCTGCACCGCCGCCAGCCCTGACCTCTGCGAGTCGTGTGCCGAGGTGTGGCTGCCCGGCCGTCACCAGCGCTCCCGACTCTGGATGCCCGGACCGCTCAGGTCAGGCGAAGGATCTTGTGCGGCGCTGCCTGGGCGCGAGGCTTGATCACGAGCAGGTCGACGTTGACGTGGGAGGGCCGCGTCGCCATCCAGAGGATCGCGTCAGCGACGTCCTCGGCGACCAAGGGCCCGGGAACCCCCTCGTAGACCTTGTCGGCCCTGACCTGGTCGCCGCCGAACCGGGTGAGGGCGAACTCCTCCGTGTGCACCAGCCCCGGTGCGATCACGGTGATCCGGACGGGCTGGTCCACGAGCTCCAGGCGCAGCGTCTCGCTCATCACGTGCACACCGTGCTTGGCCACCGTGTAGCCCCCGCCACCCTCGTAGGCGAGCAGCCCCGCGATTGAGCCGACGTTGACGACGATGCCCTCGCCCCCCGAAGCGACGAGCGCCGGAAGCACGGCCTTGGTGACCTTGAGGGTGCCCAGGACGTTGGTCTCGTACATCTGTCGCCACAGTTCCACGTCAGCAGTGGCAACAGGCTCAAGGCCGAGAGCACCTCCAGCATTGTTGACGAGCACCTGGACCGCGTCACCGGCGACCTCGGCCAGGCGCGCCACGTCGGCGTCGACCGTGACGTCGCACGGCACCGCGACGCCGCTGATCTCCTGGGCCAGGGCCTCGATGCGGTCTGCGCGTCGAGCCGCGCACACCACCCGGAAGCCGGCCTGCGCGAGGAGCCTCGCCGTCGCAGCCCCGATGCCGCTGCTGGCGCCGGTGACGACGGCTGTGGGACGGATGTCGCTCACACCTGCTCCTTGGGACGGACGGACGAGGGGTCGACGGCGATCCAGGTCGCCTCGGCGCGGGCGAGGAGCGCACCGTCGGGTGCGAAGAGTGCGCTGCCGGAGTGGTGTTTTCGTCCCTCGGCGCCTCGCTGCCATGCGAGGACGACGTGCGCCTCACCCGGTGTCGGGAGGGCATGCACTCGTGCGCTCATCGTTCCGAGCACCATGGGGCGCCCGGCGATCCCGGCGGACCAGCCACCCGGACAGTCCAGCGCCGCCCAGACGAACGGCAAGGACGCCTCGCTCGGGACCCAGGTCGCGGCATACCGGCCGGTGCCGTCCACCAGCGGGCCCGGTCGCAGGCACAGTCCGTCGCCCGGGTCGCGACCGGTGCCGCAGGCGAAGCAGGTCGGGAATGGGTGGTCGGCCAGGCCCTCGTAGCGCAGCTCTGCGGACCGGGTGTCGGCCACCGACGGGGGCGCGCTCAGATCACCGTCGAGGTCGGCGCAAGGGACGGCAGTGGCGACGAGGTGGTTGCGGTCGAGGAGTCGCACTCCGATGGTCCCGTCGGCGGAGGGGGCCGCCGTGAGGGTGAGGGGGCGGTCGAGCGGCGGCGGGGACGCGAGACGCACCGCGACGGCGGGAAGCCTGCCGGTGGTCGGGACGTGCGCGGCAACGGCGCCGCTGACCCAGCCGCCGTTGCCGGACTCGGGCGGGCCGCAGAAGCGGTGGGGGATGGTGAGCTCCACGGACCCAACCTACCCACGGACCGTCCGAGCAAGGTATCTTGACGTCAAGATTGATGAGGACGGGGGTGGCGAGCATGGCCGGCATCGGTCCGGGGGAGGAGTTCACCCTGCGGCGCATCGCCCTCCCTGCATTCGGGCCGTCCGCGATCTGGTCCGTGGGCGCGGGCGCGGTGCTCCCGATCGTGGCCCTCAGCGCGCGCGGGCTGGGGGCGTCGGTGGGGCTAGCGGCGGTGATCGTCGGGCTGTCGATGGGCACCGAGTTCGCGACCGCGGTGCCCGCCGGAATCCTCGTCGACCGGATCGGTGAGCGGCGCGCCCTGGTGCTCGCGGGGCTCGCGGATGCCGCGGCGTCGGCACTGGCGATGCTGGCGCCCTCGCTCGGGGTGCTCGCGCTCGCCGTCGCCCTCCTCGGTCCGTCGGGCGCGGTCTTCCTCATCGCTCGCCAGTCCTACCTCACAGCCGCCGCGCCGGTCGCCCTGCGGGCGCGGGCCATGTCAACCCTGGGCGGAGTCACCAGGATCGGCCTGTTCGTCGGGCCGCTGGTGGGGGCGCCCCTGGTGGCGCGGTGGGGGCCACAGGCGGGGTTCGGGGTCGCGGTTGCGGGCGGCGTGCTGGCGTCAGTGCTGGCGTGGCGCGCCGCCGACCTGGGCGAGGGGACCAGGTCCGCACCCGTCGGTGGGCGCCGGGTGCAGGTATCCGGCGTCGTCGCCCGGCACCGACGCGTGCTCGTGACGGTCGGGCTGGGGATCGTCGCGATCGGGGTGGCCCGGTCGGCCAAGGTCGTCGTCATCCCGCTCTGGGCGGAACATGTCGGGCTGGATGCCGCGAGCACCTCCCTGGTCTTCGCGGCGGCTGCTCTGGTCGAGGTGCTCCTCTTCTATCCGGCTGGTTCGGTGATGGACCGGCACGGCCGGGTCTGGGTCGCGGTGCCCGTCTCGGTGCTCATCGGCCTGGGGTTGCTGCTCCTTCCGTTGACCAGCACGGTGTTCGGTGTCGGGGCGCTGGCCGTGCTCATGGGCGTGGGCAACGGTCTGGGCTCCGGCATCGTTATGACCCTGGGCGCCGACGCGGCCCCGAGGGCCGGGCGGGCCGCCTTCCTCTCGGTGTGGCGCCTGCTCTCCCTCGTCGGGCAGAACGGGGCCGCGCTGCTCGTCGGCGCAGTGGCGGCCGTGGCCTCGATCGGGGCCGCGAGCGTCGTGGTGGGCGCAGTGGTCCTTGCCGGAGGAGTCTGGCTGGCCCGCTGGCTGCCGGAGTACGACCCCCGACGGAGCCGCTGACGGGTGATCGGGACGGGTGGCACGCGACGCCGCGGCGCTCTCCGGGCATACCCCCATGCGGTCGGTAAACCGTAGTGTGACCTGTGTGACCGACTTGATCGACACCACCGAGATGTACCTGCGCACCGTCTTCGAGCTCGATGAGGAGGGGATCACCCCGCTTCGGGCCCGGATCGCGGAGCGGCTCGGGCACTCCGGCCCGACGGTCTCCCAGACCGTGGCGCGGATGGAGCGGGACGGGTTGATCCGCGTCGCAGGCGACCGCCACCTGGAGCTCAGCGACCACGGCCGCCTCCTGGCGACCCGCGTGATGCGCAAGCACCGCATCGCCGAGCGGCTCCTCGTCGACGTCATCGGCCTGGAGTGGGAGTACGTTCACGAGGAGGCGTGCCGGTGGGAGCACGTGATGTCGGACCGGGTGGAGCGCAAGATCATCGCGATCCTCGGCGACCATGCCGAGTCTCCCTACGGCAACCCGATTCCCGGGTTGGAGGAGCTCGGCGAGATCGGTGGGTCCGTCGACTTCCGGCTTGGCCTCACGACGCTGGACCTCGTCGCCGTGGTAGAGCCCGTCACGGTGGTGGTGAGGCGGATCGGCGAACCGGTCCAGACTGACTCCGAGGCCCTGAGCCTGCTCACCTCCGCGAAGCTGCTCCCGGGCAAACCGGCGCGCGTGCGGCGCGAGGGCACCAGGGTGATCGCGTGGCTCGAGGGGTCCGATGAGGCCTCGGGCGTCTCCCTTCCCGACGACATCGCATCGCACGTCTTTGTCGCGCTCACCTGAGGCTGTTGGCCTGCTCCGGCGCGTGTGTCGTTACCGGAATGTGACTTTGCCGGGCCCCGCCGCTACCGTGGTGGAGTTCGTCCATGCCCAGAAAGGCCCCTTCCTCGTGACCCGTTCCAACGCTCCCGGCCGTCGCCGGGCCTCCGGTGCTGTCCGGCGGCTCCCCGATGGCATGCCGCGCCTTGGTGCCACCTGGGCCGTGAAGTCCCTCGCCGGTGTCGCTGTCCTCAGCAGTGCCGCGGTCGCCCTGGCGCTGCCCGTGGACGCCAGCCCGACACCCTTCCTGGCGCTGCCCTCCTCTTCGGCCGCGGTCGTGGGGGAGCGCTCGCTGGGGCAGGCGGCCTCCCGTTCTGCCGCACGAGCAGCCCCGCCAGCGGTGAGCGCCCCCGTGGCTGAGGCACCGGCCGCTCCCGATGCGGTGGGGGTCTCCGGGGTGAAGCCGGTGGCCAAGCCTGTCGCGAAGCCCAAGCCCAAGCCCAAGCCCAAGAAGGAGCCCGCGACCAAGAGCACTGCCGGCACCTCCCCGCGCAGCTCCTCCCCCAGTGGTGCTTCTTCGAGCGGGTCGCCTGCGCGCGGGTCCTTCGGCACGGGAAAATGTGGCGGCATCGGTTTGACCTCGCGTGCCGCCCAGGTCTGCTCCGCGGTCCAGTCGCGCTTCGGTCTGTCCACCATCGGCGGTTACCGCCCCAACGGCGGCGAGCACAGCACCGGCCAGGCCATCGACTTCATGATCTCCAGCCGCTCCCAGGGCGACGCCATCGCGGCATACGTGCAGGCGAGCGCCGGTGGCCTGGGCGTCAAGTACGTCATCTGGCGCCAGCGCTACTGGGAGCCGGGATCGTCCTGGCGAGCCATGGATGACCGAGGGTCGGCCACCGCGAACCACATGGACCACGTGCACGTCACGGTCAACTGACCACACCGTCCTGACGGCTCATCAGGCCGCCGAGACCCACGCCCGTCGGCGCGCGCCGGCCGCTCGAGGCGGCGACGACACCACAACCTGAGAGTGGCCTGTGGCGCGTCGTGACCGATTTGTGACATTGGCTCCAGCACGTGTTACGTTCTCCGCGCTCTCCTTTTCCGAGGCGGGTGCCCGAGGTGGACGCCGAGTCCTGTCACCACCAGAGGCCGTGACGCGCTACCGCTGGCAGGAGCGGGGGAACCACATCTGGTGCCCGACCCACTGGTCGGTCTCCTTGGGGTGAAGTCGCCTGGTCAACTCGACCGGGCGGCCGGGCAACCTCAGCCCGAACCCGACAGCTCACCCCGTAGGCGCTGAGAGGCTGACTGTGCACGAAATCACTCCTTCGGGGCGCCATCGCGGCGCCGCCCGGTACAACCCCGCGGCCGAGCTGTCCACCATCGTCAAGAGCGCCGGCCAGACGGGGATCAAGGTCACCGCGGTTCTCGCGGCGTCCGGTGGCCTCGTCGCGGCCTTCGCCCTCCCGGCCCAGGCTGCCACGCCCGCCGCGGTCTCCACGGTCTCGACAGCCGACACCACTGCCGGTGTCCAAGCGCTGACCTCCGCCCCCGGTGTGCAGGCTCTCGCTCTCGCCCCCGCTGTCGTCGCGCCGGCTGCTGCCTCGCCGGCGATGACCGACGTCGTCGGTGTCTCCGGCGTCACGGCCGTTGCGAAGCCGAAACCCAAGCCGAAGCCGAAGCCCACGCCGGCTCCCGCCGTCCGAGCAGTGTCGGCGCGCGCCGAGCAGTCGGCCACGGCATCGCGCAGCTCCCGTTCGACCAGCCCCGCGAGGAGCAGCTCGACCAGCAGCACCCAGGCCACCGCCCCGGCTCCGAGCCGCACTGTTCCGGCCGGCACCAGCGGCGTCGTCAACATCGCGCGCACGCTGCTCGGCATCGCCTACGTCTACGGGGGCACCACGCCCGCCGGCTTCGACTGCTCCGGGCTCACGCAGTATGTCTTTGCCAAGGCAGGCCGGTCCATCCCGCGCACCGCCTCGGCCCAGCAGCGGGCGGCCACCCCGGTCAGCAACCCCCAGCCGGGTGACCTCGTCTTCTACGGCTCACCTGCCTGGCACGTGGGCATCTACACCGGCAACGGGATGATGATCGACTCCCCGCGCCCCGGGAAGTTCTCCTCCGAGCGCAAGATGTTCTCCGGCGTGACGGGCTACGGCCGCTTCTGAGCCGCTACTCGTTCCCCCCGACGCCCCGTGACCCCCATGGTCCGGGGCGTCGCGGCGTCTGCGGGGGCGCGTCGCCCTCGCTCAGCCGGTGCGAGCGAGCGTTCGCTCGAATGCCGTGGTGGCTGCGTCGGAGAAGAGTACGAAGCGCACGAGGTCCAGGGGCACATCGCGTGAGAGTGCAGATCGCACCCGCGCCAACGAGACGGCTGCGACGTCCTCGACGTCCCATCCGTAGGCCCCTGCGCTGACCGCGGGGAAGGCGATGCTTCGCGCCCCGACGTCGACCGCCACCTCGAGACTGCGCCGGAAGCACGACGCCAGTTGGTCCGGATCGGTCTCCCCAAGGTGGCGGTTGGGGCCGACGGTGTGGATGACCCACCGGCACGCAAGGTGTCCGGCACCGGTGGCCACGGCATCCCCGACGGGTAGCCCCCGTGGGTATGACGCCCGTCGGAGCTCACGGCATTCGGCCAGGAGACCCGGACCGGCCGCGGCGTGGATGGCGCCGTCGACCCCACCGCCGCCCAGAAGACTGGAGTTGGCGGCGTTGACGATCGCATCGACCTTCTCCGTGGTGATGTCGCCGCGGACTGCCTCGATGCTCCCCCTTCCCACACCGTAGGCCGCGAGCCAGGATGAGGGCGCACGCCGGGGGATGCAAGGGGATGCCGGTGGCGACTCCAGAGGACTCGGGGTCGCCACCGTCGCCGACGAGCCCCATCATCGGGAAGGGTGGTGCCATGAGCACGGTGAGCGAGGAGCAGGCTCCCAGGCCGGTGCCCGCGTCGCTGGGGGTGGCGGCGGTGCTGGGGATCCTGCACGCAGCCGTCAGCCTCTACTGGGCTGCAGGCGGCACTGCCCTGCTCTGGTCGCTCGGCACCGCACTGGTGGAGCGTTTCGCAGGCCGCGAGTGGCTCCTGGTGCCCATCGGCCTCGCCAAGCTCGGTGCGGCGCTCGCCCCGCTCATGCTCGCCCGATGCGGATGGCCAGCACGTCGCGTGACCCGAGCCGTGTGCTGGCTCGGCGCCGCGTGCCTCGTGGTCTGGGGAGGGCTGAACACCGTCGTGGGCCAGCTGGTGCTCTCCGGGGTGATCGACCCGCACGGGGGTTACGACCGACCGGGGATGATCGGTCACGCGTTGCTCTGGGACCCGCTGTTCCTGTTCTGGGGAGCCGCCCTGGTCGTGGGGCTCTCGGTCTCACGGTCGGGGGTGGATCTCTCCACCGGAACATCCCGTCGGGCGAAGCGGACCCTGCTTGGCGCCGAGGGGGACGAGGATCAGGGTGAGTCATGTCCGCGGTCATGACCAGAGGGAGGAGGCTGGGGGAGTGCGTGAGATCTGGACGATCGGGCACTGGACCTGCCCGGAGGCGATCTTCATCGGCCGGCTGGCGGAGCACGGCATCGGCCTGCTCGGCGATGTGCGAGCCCACCCGGGGTCGCGCGCGAGCCCCCACTTCGGACGCGACACGATGAGGCAGTGGCTCGACCGCGCCGAGATCGAGTACGTCCACCTCGAGGACCTTGGCGGCCGTCGCCCAAAACAGGACGTGGACCCCGACATCAACGGGGATGGCACACCACGAGCTTCAAGAACTATGCGGACTACACGATGTGGCCGGGCTACCAGGCGGGGGTGGACCGGGTGACCGAGCTCGCCGCCGACCGGGGGGTGGCGCTCATGTGCGCCGAGCCGATGCCGTGGCGCTGCCACCGGCTCCTCATCTCCAACACGCTGACCTCCCGAGGCTGGACCGTGAGACACATCATGGGTGACGGGGAGCCTCGGGTGCACGAGCTCGGACAATGGGGTGCGACGCCCGTCCTCGGCCCCGACGGGGAGCTCACCTACCCCGGATAGCGTCCGCGCTGGCCCGCTTGGGCCAGCGCCCGGGCGAAGGTTGGGGCTGCCACCACGGGCCGGACGAATGGTGTCGGGCGGTCTCCGTAGAAGCCGTGGGGTTCCGGGCGATGTGAGGGGTGAGTGCTGCGAGGATGCGGTCGTGGCAGATATCAGGAAGGGCCACGCATCCCATGGCGGGGACGCGGCGGCAGTCGATCCCCGCCGTCGAACGCATCAGGGTGAACACCGCTTTCCTCCCGCGGCTGCGGTCCTCGTCGCCGGCGTGGTCTACGTGACGTTGCCGAGCAGCCTGACCCTCGGTCCGCGCTACATCGTCCCCGTCGTCGAGGCGGTCCTGCTGGTCGCCCTCGTCGCGTCCAACCCGGTGCGCCTGGTGCGTCAGACCCGCTGGTCGCGGTGGGTCTCCATCGGGCTCGCTGGGGTCGTGGTGCTCACCAACCTGGTCTCGTTGGGCATGCTGGTCAGCGCGGTTTCCGACCCCAAGGCCCCTGCCGGTTCGTTGCTCGTGGCGGCGATGCAGGTCTGGTTGACCAATGTCATCGGTTTCGCCTTGCTGTTCTGGGAGCTCGATCGTGGTGGCCCCGTCGAACGGCGCGGGCTGCCACGGGCCGAGATGCCGTTGGCAGACCTGCGCTTCTCTCACGACGAGGACCACGACGCCGTCGATGAAGTCCGTCGAGGGTCGAGCAAGGAC
>JBDSVV010000146.1:0-3858 GCA_039927035.1 Ornithinibacter sp.
TGCGCGCGAGCCCCGGGGCCGAGAAAATCCATAGCGCACTGCACCCGGAGAAGCCCTGGTTTCCCGTCAGTGGACGCGGGTTCGATTCCCGCCACCTCCACCATCGGCTCACCCCCACGCTCGTTCATCGGCCCGACTCCCGCACCAGCGGAGGCCGGGTCGACGTGTTGAATGGGCTCCATGCCCTTCCCGCCCGACCCTTCGGACCCCCAGCCCCTGGACCCCGAGCCCCAGGACCCTGAGCCCTTCGCGCCCCGGCCACCGGAGCCCTCGCGCGCGAAACCTCCGTCCGGACTCTCGGCACCCACCGGCCCGATCGAGGAGTCGAGCATCGGTGAGCGCGACCTCACCGACTGGACCACCCGAGGCGGGCGCACGGTGCGTGACGCGGTCACCGGGGTCGCGAGCCGGATGGCTCCGTTCCTGAGGTGGTCGGTGGCCAACCTCGCGTTCGTCCTCACGGTGGTTCTGGGTGCGGCCGCCTTCCTCATCGCCGGCCTGCTGGCGGGGGAGGTCTACGAGGCGGTCACCGAAAGCGACGGGCTCGCTCGACTCGACCAGCCGGTGCTCGACGCGATGGTGGGTGCGCGATCACCGGGGTTGGACCAGGCCGTCAACTGGTTCACCCACCTCGGGGGCACCGTCGGGATGCCGCTGATCGCCACGACGGTGACGGTGGTCATGGTGATCACGTGGCGGTCGCGCACACCGGTGGTGCTGATGGTGATCGGTGCGGCTGGCTCGCTCCTCCTCACCGTGTTGGGCAAGGACCTCGTCGGGCGAGCCCGGCCCCCGGCGACCCTGGCGGTGCCACCGCTGGAGAGCTCGCCCTCCTTCCCGTCGGGTCACACCCTCAACGCGACGGTGCTCATCGGGCTGATGGCCTACCTGCTCCTGCTCCACCAGCGCAGCCGTGGCGCGAGAACAGCCAACGTGGTCGTCGCGGTGGTGCTCATCGTGGCGATGGGGCTCTCCCGGATCTACCTGGGCCACCACTGGCTCACCGACGTCGTCGCGGCGTGGCTCCTGGGTTTCGGCTGGCTGGCAGCGGTCATCACCGGGCACCGCCTCCAGCTCACGCTGAGGTCGAGGGGCACGCCGGACCCGGCCCCGCGGTGACGCCGGTCCGGCCCGGATACGGTCCTCAGTCCAGGGCGATCGCCGCGCGCCCCGCCTCGAGTCGCGCCAGCGGGACCCGGAACGGCGAGCAGGAGACGTAGTCCAGA
Organism: Ornithinibacter sp.; assembly: GCA_039927035.1. Lineage (GTDB taxonomy): Bacteria > Actinomycetota > Actinomycetes > Actinomycetales > Dermatophilaceae > Fodinibacter. Next base: position 1,227 of record JBDSVV010000146.1, read on the forward strand.
CCTGACTCGTGGAAGAAGTGGATCGAGGCAGGGTCGCCCCCGTGCTCGCCGCACACGCCGAGCTTGAGGCCGGGGTGGCGCTCACGCCCCTCCCAGGCTGCCATCTGCACGAGGCGCCCCACGCCGATCCGGTCGATCGTCTCGAACGGCGACGTTCCGAAGATGCCCTTCTCCAGGTAGCGGGAGAAGAAGGAGGACTCGACGTCGTCGCGGGAGAAGCCCCACACCGTCTGGGTGAGGTCGTTGGTGCCGAAGGAGAAGAAGTCAGCCGACTCGGCGATGTCGCCCGCCGTCAGGGCGGCCCGGGGCAGCTCGATCATCGTCCCGACCGAGTGGTCGAGGTGCACCGAGTGGCCCACCCGGGCGTCGTGGGCCGCGCCGTCGATCTCCTCGCGGATGGCGGTCAGCTCCTGGACGGCACCCACGAGCGGCACCATGATCTCGGGGCGGGCGTCCCCGCCCGCCTCGATCACCGTTGCGGCGGCCTCGAGCACCGCGCGGGACTGCATCGCGAACAGCCCGGGGATGGCCAGGCCGAGCCGGACCCCACGCAGGCCGAGCATCGGGTTCTCCTCGTGGAGTCGGAGCACCGCGTGCAGGAGGGCCGAGTTGCGGTCGGAGTGCTCGCCGCGGGCATCTGCGAGGGCGACCTCCACCGACAGGTCGGTGAGGTCGGGGAGAAACTCGTGCAGTGGTGGGTCGAGCAGGCGGACGGTGACAGGGGGGCCGTCCATCGCCTCGAAGATCTCGATGAAGTCGGCCCGCTGGAGGGGGAGCAGCTGCTCGAAGACCTCGTCCCGTTCCGCGTCGGTCTCGGCCAGGATGAGCGTCTCGACCATGGCCCGGCGCTCACCGAGGAACATGTGCTCGGTGCGGGTCAGGCCGATGCCCTCCGCGCCGTCGGGGTCCAGGGAGCCCTCGAAGTACTGCACGACGGGGGAGGGGGTCACGGCGACCTCACCGATGAACACCTCACCGGTGGAGCCGTCGATCGAGATGGTGTCGCCCTCCGTGACCACCGTGCCGTCGGAGGTGGTGAAGCGCCGGGCGTGGGTGTCGACGTCCAACGACTCGGCCCCGCACGCAGGTGCGTCCCATGCCGCGGGCCACCACCGCGGCGTGGGACGTCTTGCCGCCACGGCTGGTGAGGATGCCGTGGGCGGCCACCATTCCGTGGAGGTCGTCGGGGTTGGTCTCGCGGCGCACGAGGATGGCGGCTGTGCCGGCTTCGGCCATGCTGACCGCAGTGTCGGAGTCGAACACGGCCCGACCCACCGCGGCCCCCGGTGAGGCGCTCATGCCGACCGCGATCGGTAGGGCGCCGCTGTCGTGGTCGAAGTGCGGGAACATCAGCTGGGCCAGCTGGTCACCAGTGACGCGGGTGAGCGCCTCCTCCTGGGAGATCATCCCCTCGTCGAGGAGATCCGTCGCGATCCGGAACGCGGCTTCAGCCGTGCGTTTGCCGATCCGGGTCTGCAGCATCCACAGGTGACCCTCCTCGATGGTGAACTCGATGTCGCACATGTCGCGGTAGTGGCTCTCGAGGCGGCCCATGATCGAGACCAGCTCGTCGTGGGAGCCCTTGTCGAGGCTCTCGAGGTCCGCGAGGGCGAGGGTGTTGCGGATGCCGGCCACGACGTCCTCACCCTGCGCATCGGGCAGGTAGTCCCCGTAGACACCGGTGGAGCCCGTCGCGGGGTCCCGGGTGAAGGCCACACCTGACCCCGAGGTCGGGCCCCGGTTGCCGAAGACCATCGCCTGCACGTTGACGGCGGTGCCGAGGTCGCTGGGGATGTGCTCGCGGCGGCGGTAGAGCGTGGCCCGGCCGGAGTTCCACGAGTCGAACACTGCGAGCACGGCTCCGCGCAGCTGCTCACGGGGGTCCTGCGGGAAGGGTGCACCGCCCTGGTGCTGGATGAGGGCCTGGAAACGGACGACGAGGGACTCGAGGTCGCCGGCATCGAGGTCCACGTCGGCGGTGACGCCCTTGGCGGCCTTCACTTCCTCGATGGCGTCCTCGAAGTGCTTGCCGGGAAGGCCGAGCACGGTCGTGGCATACATCTGCACGAGGCGGCGGTAGGAGTCCCACGCGAAGCGGGCGTTACCGGTGCGGGCCGCCAGCCCGTCGACCGCCGAGTCCCCGAGCCCGACATTGAGGACGGTGTCCATCATGCCGGGCATGGAGAACTTCGCGCCGGAGCGCACCGAGATCAGCAGCGGGTCGCTCGGGTCGCCGAGGCGGCGGCCGGCCTTCCCCTCGAGCGCCCGGAGGTGGCTCTCGATCTCGTCGGACAGGCTCTCCGGCGCTGACCCGGTCTCGAGGTAGACGCGGCAGGCGTCGGTCGTGATGGTGAAGCCCGGGGGCACCGGGATGCCCAGGTTGGTCATCTCGGAGAGGTTCGCGCCCTTGCCGCCGAGCAGGTCCTTGAGGTCCTTGTTGCCGAACTCGAAGTCGTGGACGAACGGTTGCATGGGGCTCTCCTCCAGACGCACCTATCGTTGATACTACAAAACGTAGTATCCACGATAGCCCCGTCGGACTGCACCCTGATCCGCGGGTCGTCGCCGGCCCACCCGAGCGCGTCGACCCAGACCAGCTCAGCCCAACCCGAAGCGCACGAGGACGCTCGTC
>JBDSVV010000147.1:0-2811 GCA_039927035.1 Ornithinibacter sp.
ACCCAAACCCGACCATCTGTAATGGCTGGCAGGGTCCCTTCCTCGGTCCACCACGACGCCAGCACGTGGTGGACGTACTCGTCTCCAACCAGATGCCCGTACGTCGGCGGCCACGTGGCTCGGCCAACCTCCAGGACGCCTTCGAGGTCATCTGGACGCGCGAGGCGGGTGATTGTCATGTCGGAGACATTGCCACCATGGCCCACGGGATCAGCCGCCTGTCACCCCAACAGCTCACGGCCACGGGGTCCCCCTAGTACGAGGATGAAGCCGCCGCAATGCCCCGATCCCCGATGGATAAGCCGAAGATCCATGACGGCGAGGCGCACTAGCCCCGGCCTTCGACCCCGGGCCGGGCGAGCAGACGAGCTCAGAGCTCGCGATCGCCCAAGCCGGGGAACCGGAAGCGGGGTGCTCCGTGTTGTCAGTCTTCGCTCCAGCACCGGTCAGCCAGCCGGCGCAGCACTTCCCGGGCCGTGCTGTGTCCCATGGCGTAGCCATCGTCCATCGCCGCCCGGAAGTGCAGGCCGCCCCAGATCCGGGAGTTCAATGCGTCGGCCTCGATGGCCGAGATGGATGCATAGGTGCGGTCGGAGTTGGTGTTGTAGGAGTGCAGTGTCAGCGTGGTGTCGTCGCCGAGCATGTGCCGAATCACCTCGGCCGCTGGGGACGTCGTGGCCGCGTGACCGCTGACGTACTCGGAGTATGGCGGGGTGGGCAGTAGTGGGGTCCAGCCCGGCTGGGGCGTCGTGGCGCTGTTTCCGTCGAGGTCAGCGAGCGCCACCGCTTGGACCGGTCGCCAGAAGCCGACGTCGAACTTCTGTCGCCAGGCGGCGATGATCGAGTCGGCCTCGGCGGCGTGCATGGCGGCGAACAGCTGGGTCGTCCGCCGTAGGGACATCATGTGGTCGTCCAACCAGCGCAGTACCCCCTCAGTCAGCATCGTCGCCGCGTTCGAGTTGAAGAACAGTGCAGTGGCGGTTTGTTCCGCTGTGCGCTCGCTGCCGACCGCAGCACCGAGCCGACGAGTCTCGTCGTAGTCGGCCGCCCACTCAGCGGAGCTCAGGTCCTCGGGTCCGGGCGCCGTCGCGATGTGTCGGACCACGAGTGGGTCGACGAACCCGACCCACGGAACCAGCATGGAACCCCCCGGTGCCGGCTGCCAGACTCCGATGGCAGGGGGCTTCGCATAGACGATCGAGGTGTCGTCGCGGCCGTCGTCAGCCCGAGTCGCGATCAGGCGATCCGCGGCGCGAGCGCCCTTCGCCATCCCGCGAGCCTTGGCATTGCCGTCCGCGATGTCGCCGAGGCTTGCGGACAGGTCGGCATCGAGGTTCGCTGCCGAGGCTGGGAAGTAGGTAGCGAGAACGTCATGAGCAGCCACGGCGACGGCCGCTTCTGACGACGCTGAGTGGGCACGCTCGCTCCGGCGTGCGGCTTCGTTCATGGCCAGTGAGGCAAAGCCCAGGTACAGCGCACCCGCTGGCACCGTTGAGGCGTTCTCGGTGTAGACGGTGCGGATCGACGTGCGCTGCCAGTCGAGCGCCACCTGGGACGAGGCGGTGGAGTGTTCGTGATGTGGGTGCGGCTCATCACCGTCGGCCAGGGACGGCGTGTTGACCAGGAGACTGGCTCCGAGCGCGAGCGTGAGCGCTGGGCCAGTGAGGCGAGCGGTACGAGATGTGGGCATGAGGGTCCTCCTGATGAGGGTGGATGACTCTCTGAGTCTCGTGCGGTCGGTGGCCGCTCCCTATACGCGTTCGCGCGTACTTCTTCCGTTCCAGCCGGTGACCCGATCGATCTCAGGGACCTGACTGGCCTCGCTCAGCTCGCGGCCGGTGAATGCCATGACCGCGGCCAGGCGGTTGGTGACACCAAGCTTGCGGTACGAGTGCTCCAAGTGCTTGCGCACCGTGCCCGAAGCGATGCAGAGGCTTTCGGCGATCTCGGCGTTGGAACTGCCGAACGTGGCCTCCGCCAGGACGTTGCGTTCCTGCGTTGTGAGTGTCGTCGGAAGATGGCGGGTCGGGCGCGAACGAAGGAGGCGGTGGAACACCGGCACCAGGAGGCGGAGCAGGGCTAGGTCCTGATCGGTGAACGTCCTGGTGAACCGGTCGAACCAGATCTGCGCCACGTGGTCGGCGCCGTTGCGGAAACCGATGCAGACACCGTCGGTACAGCCGTACAACGCCTGACATTGCTCGGCTAGCTGAGGAATCTCGGGCCAGTGGACGAACCCGACGAGATACGGGCCGTCGCCGCCGATCATGGGCCGTTCCCCGGATGTGTCATACGGCAGCTCGAGGGACTCCAACGGATAGCCGCGATTGTCGGCCAGGGTGACACCGAGGCTGTCACAGGGGACGAGCCGATCGAGGAGGTTCAGCACAGCGGGGCGCGGGAGTGCTTCACCCGGCACGGCCTCCAGCGTCAACAGCTGCCGTAGGGCTGCCTGCTGCGAGCCTGTAAGTGTGATGTCGGCCATGGTTGGCCCCTCTCCGTCATCGACTTTACGCCGATTCGCGCCGCTGCATAGAGCGCACAGGGGGGCGATCTCGTGGGGCTCCTTTCATGGGGCTGGGCGAACCTCGGCAACGTTCGCGAGACTGAACCCTACGCACCATCGCAACTGTGACCGCGACCGTCTGGCTAGCCCACTCGGAGGCACGCCAAAGATGTCTGAAACCCGCGAGGCGGATGGCGCAGCCTGTCCCGACATGGGGGCCTGACCCTGGTCGAGCGGGTGGGCCAAATGGATGACTGGGATAGGAGCCGCTGATCGCGGTGGTGTGACGCGAGGGCTGGTGGTTG
>JBDSVV010000148.1:0-9418 GCA_039927035.1 Ornithinibacter sp.
CGCCCTGTCAGAGGAGAGCTGAGCCACCCATGTCCACCCTTGAGATCAACGACCTCCACGTCAGCGTCGAGACCGAGCAGGGCACCAAGGAGATCCTCCGCGGTGTCACCCTGACCATCGAGAGCGGCCAGACGCACGCCATCATGGGCCCCAACGGGTCCGGCAAGTCCACCCTCGCGTACTCCATCGCGGGGCACCCGAAGTACACGATCACGTCAGGCACTGTCACCCTCGATGGTGAAGACGTCCTCGCGATGAAGGTCGACGAGCGGGCCCGCGCGGGCATCTTCCTGGCGATGCAGTACCCCGTCGAGGTGCCCGGTGTCTCGGTGTCCAACTTCCTGCGCACCGCGAAGACCGCCATCGACGGCGAGGCACCCAAGCTGCGGACCTGGGTCAAGGAGATGAAGGGCGCGATGGGCAACCTTCGGATGGACCCCTCCTTCGCGGAGCGCAACGTCAACGAGGGCTTCTCCGGTGGTGAGAAGAAGCGCCACGAGATCCTCCAGATGGAGCTCCTGCGACCGAAGTTCGCCGTGCTCGACGAGACCGACTCCGGGCTCGACGTCGACGCGCTGCGCGTCGTCGCCGAAGGCGTCAACCGCGCCAAGGAGAGCACCGGGGCCGGTGTCCTGCTCATCACGCACTACACGCGGATCCTGCGCTACATCAAGCCCGACTTCGTGCACGTCTTCGTCGACGGCCGGATCGCCGAGGAGGGCGGCCCCGAGCTCGCCGACCGCCTCGAGGCCGAGGGCTACGACCGCTTCCAGACCGAGACCGTCGAGGCCTGAGTGAGCGCCGCCCCCTTCACCGACGAGGAGCTGGCCCGGATCAGGGCCGACTTCCCGATCCTGTCGCGCACGGTGCGCGGGGGCCACCCGTTGGTCTACCTCGACTCCGGTGCCACGTCGCACAAGCCGCGCCAGGTGCTCGACGCCGAGCGCGCGTTCTACGAGCAGACCAACGCGGCGGTGCACCGCGGGGCCCACCAGCTGTCCGAGGAGGGTACGGAGGCGTACGAGAACGCCCGCGAGACCATTGCGGGGTTCATCGGGGCCGACGCCGCCGAGGTCGTCTTCACGCGCAACGCCACCGAGGCGATCAACCTGGTGGCCTACGCCTTCACCAACGGCAGCGCCGGTGGCGGCGGCGGCAGGGGGGAGCGCTTCACCCTGGGCCCGGGCGACGAGGTGCTCATCACGGAGATGGAGCACCACGCCAACCTCGTGCCGTGGCAGGAGGCGTGCCGCCGCAGCGGCGCCGCGTTGCGCTGGGTGCCGGTCACCTCCGACGGGCGGCTCGACCTCACCGATCTCGATACGCTGCTCACAGCGCGCACCAAGGTCTTCGCGTTCACCCATGTGAGCAACGTCCTCGGCACGGTCAACCCGGTGCGTGAGCTCGCCGAACGGGCCCACGCCGTGGGTGCCCTTGCCGTGCTCGACGCGTGCCAGTCCGTGCCGCACCTGCCGGTCGACGTCGCAGACCTCGGGGTGGACCTGCTCGCCTACTCCGGTCACAAGATGTTCGGCCCGCTGGGGGTCGGGGTCCTGTGGGGTCGCGCCGAGCTGCTCGAGGAGATGCCGGTGTTCCTCACCGGTGGCTCGATGATCGAGACCGTGCGCATGGAGGGCTCCACCTACGCCCCGGCGCCCCAGAAGTTCGAGGCGGGGGTGCCCGTCGCTGCGCAGGCCGTTGGCCTCGCGGCCGCCTGCGACTACCTCACCGCGCTGGGCATGGACCGTGTCCACGCTCACGAGCAGGCGCTCACGCGGCAGCTGCTCGCCGGCCTGGCCGAGCGGTCGTGGGTGCGCGTGCTCGGGCCGGCAGACCTGCGCGAGCGTGGGGGAGCGGTGGCGTTCGAGGTCGACGGGGTGCACGCCCATGACGTGGGCCAGGTGCTCGACGACCGCGGAGTCGCCGTGCGGGTGGGCCACCACTGCGCCTGGCCGCTGCACCGGGCACTCGGGGTGCAGGCCAGCACCAGGGCCAGCTTCGCGGCATACACGACTCCCGCTGAGGTCGATGCACTCCTGGAGGCGCTCGACCGCGTTCCGGCGATGTTCGGGATGGAGGTGTCCGCCTGATGGACCTCTACCAGGAGCTCATCCTCGAGCACTACAAGCGCCCCGTGAACGCCGGTCTGCGTGACCCGTTCGACGCCGAGGTCCATCATGTCAACCCCACCTGCGGTGACGAGGTCACCCTGCGGGTGCACGTCGCCGGCACAGGGGCGGACGCGGTCGTCCAGGACGTCTCCTACGACGCGTCCGGCTGCTCGATCAGCGTCGCGTCCACCTCGATCCTCGCCGAGGAAATCACCGGGCGCTCCGTCGCGCACGCCCGCGAGACCTTCGAGGCGATGCGCGCGATGCTCACCAGCAAGGGGGAGGACCCCGGCGACGAGGAAGCCATCGGTGACGGTGTCGCCCTCGCCGGAGTCGCGAAGTACCCCGCCCGGGTGAAGTGCGCCCTCCTGTCCTGGATGGCCTTCACCGATGCCCTGCACCAGTCCGAAGGAGCCAGATCATGACCGAGACCACCAGTGCGCCCTCTCCCACCAACGTCGCCGACGTCGAGGAGGCCCTGCGCGACGTCGTCGACCCTGAGCTCGGCATCAACGTCGTCGACCTGGGCCTGATCTACGGCATCACGGTCGACGCCCAGAACCACGCGGTCATCGACATGACCCTCACCTCGGCGGCCTGTCCGCTCACTGACGTGATCGAGGACCAGACGGCGCAGTCCCTGGAGGGTCTCGTGGTGTCGCACCGGATCAACTGGGTCTGGATGCCGCCGTGGGGCCCCGACAAGATCACCGACGACGGGCGCGAGCAGCTGCGGGCCCTCGGCTTCAACATCTGAGGTGGCCCGGGTCGTCGAGGTCGCGCCGGAGCGGTTCGACGGCTGGTTGGCGCGCTTCGAGGCCAACAATCCCGACGGGCCGCAGCGCGTGACGGCACTCGAGCGGTTCGACCACTCGCCCGTGGCGGTGATCTTGGTGCGTCGCGGTGGGTATGCCGTGGCGCTGGCTGACGGGCTCACTCTGGTGACCCACAAGGTGGGGACGCGGCACGTCCAGTCCCGCACCGCGGCGGGGGGCTGGAGCCAGCAGCGCTTCGCGCGGCGGCGTGGCAACCAGGCCGACGAGCTGGTCGGTGCCGTGCAGGGTCACGCGGCCCGGGTTCTCGAGGGTGCCCGCCCGCGGGGCCTGGTCCTCGGGGGTGACAAGCCGCTGGCGGCCGCGGTGCTCGCGGACGCTCGGCTCAGCTCCCTGAGCGACCTGCCCCGCAGGCAGCTCTACGACATCGCCGACCCACGGCGAGTGGTGCTCGATGCTTCGCTCGCCCGGGCTCGCGCGGTGCGCGTCACGATCGAGGACTAGACCCTCACCCAGACCTTGACCTGCCTCGCGGTGTGCCGAGCTCAGGGGGAGTGCTCCTGCGCGACGTTGATCACCGTGCCGTCCGGTGCGCGAACGAAGAAGCGCCGCACCCCCCACGCCTCGGCCGTCAGCGGGTGGACGATCTCGTAGCCCGCGGCTCGGGCCTCGTCGTAGGCCCCCTCGAGGTCCTCCACCCGCACGGTCATCGCGGAGTCCTCGGGTGCGGTGGCGTCCCGGGTGACCAGCTGGACGTGTTCGCCCGTGTCGGGGTCGGTCAAACGGGCGACCCAGCCGAGGTTGAACTCCTCGGTGCTCAGCCCGAGGAAGTCGGTGTAGAAGCCCTTGGCCCCTTCGAGGTCTGTCACGGGAAGGTTGGTCGTGATCCGGGAGACGCGCACGGGATGCTCCTGTCGTGGGTGGACCCTCCGATGCTGGTCTTCCGTGCCGCGGTTGTCCACCGGTGCACCACCCGCGGGTCGCAGCGGACGAACTCGTGATCCTGGTGCGCCGTTCACCGAGCAGACCCCGACTCACACAGGGTGCTTGACGAGGGTGAGTTGTCGCCCCTCGTCGCGTGCCGGCATGTTCTAGGGCCCCACCCCCTGCGTCGTGTTCCTCACCTGGCAGTCGCTGTCCTGGGTGGGCGCCTGGCTGGTTGTCGCGACGGCCGTGGGGGTTTGGGCCATCACCGCGTCGCTCGTCATCGGGGGGCTCGGCAGGACCCGGTGATCCACGCCTCGACACGACTGCGCATCATGGCGACGCTCAGCTCGGTGCCCGAGCGCGACGCCATCGCCTGCACCCGACTCCAGCAGCTCCTCGACCTCACGGCAGGAAACCGCACGACGTACTTGCGACGGCTCGATGAGGCGCGGGACGTGCAGGTGTGGCGCGCCGGAAGTGGCCGCACGGCTTTTACGACCGTGGCCCTGACGGCACGGGGGAGGTTGGCGCTGGTGGGCTACCGAGAGGCCCTCACTGCGATCCGGGGCTGACCGTGGTGCGCGCGCGGGGTGCCGGTGGGGTCAGGACACCGTTGCGGCGGAGAAGGTGTCGCACTGGTTGAGGTCGCCGCTCTTGTAGCCGGTGAGGAACCACTTCTGGCGCGCCGCGGCGGAGCCGTGGGTCCAGGTCTCCGGGGTGACCCGGCCCTGGGTCTTCTGCTGGATCCGGTCATCACCGACGGATGCCGCGGCGCTCAGGGCGTCCTTGATGTCCTGGTCGGTGAGCTGACTCAGGAACGGCACACCGGACGTCGGGTCGGCGACGGTGCTTGCGTGCTTGGCCCACACCCCGCCGAGGCAGTCAGCCATGAGCTCGGTCTTCACGGAACCGGACTCCGGGCCCTGGGGGTCCTGCTGGGAGCGGCCGAGCAGCCCGAGCTGGTCCTGCAGTGCGTGGCCGTACTCGTGGGCCACGACGTACTCCTGGGCCAGCGGCCCACCGCTGCTGCCGAACTGCTGCTCCAGGATGTCGAAGAAGCTCGCGTCGATGTAGACGAGCTTGTCGAGCGGGCAGTAGAACGGCCCGACCTGGTTGCTCGCGGGGCCGCAGGCCGACTGTGTGGAGCCGCTGTAGAGCACGGTCTGGGTCGGCCGCCACTTCTGGCTGTAGCGCGGCAGCTCCTCGGTCCAGAACGCCTGCACCGAGTTCACCGTGCCGATGACCCGGCAGTCCACGTCGTTGTTGGCGTCGGAGCCCTTCTTGCACTTGTCGAACGCCGCGGCATCCTGCTGGCCTCCCGGCTGCACCTGACCCTGGCCCGCACCCGGCGTCGTGGGCAGGTCGGAGGGGTTGATCCCGAAGATCAGCGCGAGCACGAGAAGCACCAGCCCCCCGAGGCCACCTCCCACGACCATGCCTCCGGGAGCACCGCCGCCCCCCCCTCCCGATCGCACTTGTGAGGTGTCGAGGCGGACGTTGTCGTTGAAGCTCATCGGTGCCTCCGTGGCGCAGCGTGACCGCGGGACGTGCGGCGGCACCTAGAATAGACGTCGAGCGCGCGTGGTCGTGCTCCACGAGCCGCTTCGGACGGGGCGAGCTCCTCCCCAACCGAAGGACCAGATCGTGCTCACCGCTGCCTCCGTCGAGCTGCGAGCGGGGTCTCGCCTGCTGCTCGACGCGGCGACCTTCCGCGTCGCACCGGGTGACCGGGTCGGCCTCGTGGGCCGAAACGGTGCGGGGAAGACGACGCTGACGAAGGCGTTGGCCGGTGTCACCGCGCCGGCGGCCGGCACGATCACCCGCTCGGGGGAGGTGGGCTACCTCCCGCAGGACCCGCGCACCGGGGACCTCCACGTCACCGGACGTGACCGGATCCTCTCGGCCAGGGGCCTGGACAGCATCGTGCGTGACCTGCGGGCCGCCGAGGTGGCGATGGGCGTGGAGTCCGGCGAGCTCCAGGAGAAGGCCATGCGTCGCTACTCCCGGCTCGACGCGGAGTTCACCACGGCGGGCGGGTATGCCGCAGAGTCCGAGGCTGCCTCGATCGCGTCTGCACTGGGCCTGGACGAGCGCCAGCTCGACCAGGAGATCGGCACCCTCTCGGGTGGGCAGCGACGTCGCATCGAGCTGAGCCGCATCCTCTTCTCCGGTGCCCAGACCCTGCTCCTGGACGAGCCCACCAACCACTTGGATGCCGACTCGGTGACCTGGCTGAGGGATCACCTCAAGGGCTACAAGGGTGGCCTCGTGGTGATCTCCCACGACGTGCAGCTCCTCGGGGACGTCGTCAACAAGGTGTTCCACCTCGATGCCAACCGGGGTGAGCTCGATCAGTACAACCTGGGCTGGTCGGCATACCTCCAGCAGCGCGAGACCGACGAGCGCCGCCGGAAGCGTGAGCGGGCCAATGCCGAGAAGAAGGCCTCGGTGTTGATGGCGCAGGCCGACAAGATGCGCGCGAAGGCCACCAAGACCGTGGCCGCGCAGAACATGGCCCGTCGCGCCGAGCGGCTCCTCTCCGGGCTCGAGGCCGAGCGGGCGCACGACAGGGTGGCCAAGCTGCGCTTCCCCAAGCCGTCCTCGTGTGGCAAGACCCCCCTGCGCGCGTCGGGGCTGTCGCGCTCCTACGGGTCGCAGGAGGTGTTCACCGACGTCGACCTGGCAATCGACCGCGGCTCGCGGGTGGTGGTGCTGGGGCTCAACGGCGCGGGCAAGACGACGTTGCTGCGGATGCTCGCCGGTGTCGACACCCCTGACACCGGCCAGGTCGAGCCCGGCCACGGGCTCAAGATCGGCTACTACGCGCAGGAGCACGAGAACCTCGACGTCGACCGCAGCGTGCTCGCCAACATGAAGTCTGCCGCCCCCGATCTCGGTGAGACCGACGTTCGCAAGGTGCTGGGCTCCTTCCTCTTCTCCGGCGACGACGTCGAGAAGCCTGCCGGGGTGCTCTCCGGCGGTGAGAAGACCCGCCTGAGCCTGGCACTGCTCGTGGTGTCCTCGGCCAACGTCCTGCTCCTGGACGAGCCCACCAACAACCTCGACCCGGTCTCGCGCGAGGAGATCCTCGGTGCGTTGAAGACGTATGAGGGCGCCGTCGTGCTCGTGAGCCACGACGAGGGCGCGGTCGACGCACTCGAGCCCGAGCGCATCCTCCTGCTGCCCGACGGCGTCGAGGACCTCTACGGCAGCGACTACCGAGACCTCGTCACCCTCGCGTGACGTCGTCGGAGGTCCGTAAGGACTGATTTCGGCACCTCCGACCCTTCTCGGGTGCACACTGGCCAGGAGGTCGTTCCCTCCCGTCCTTCGACGGCGACCGGCCGCGAGGGAGGTGGTCGACGATGAGCTCCTCGGATCTCGGGCTGTCCAACCGTGAGCCGGACACCGTTGCGGATTGGCGCGCCTCGGCCGCCTCCCTGCTGAGCCCGCCCTGCTGCGCCTTCCACCGCAACATGGAGATCTCGTCCCGGTATGCGTGGCTGAACGCGCAGCAGCCGACCTGCTTCAAGTGGGCGGGCATGGCGGCGATCGCCTCGCACCACGTGCGCCTGGTGCTCTTTCCCTTCCGCCTGGACGCCGACCGCAGTGGCTACGTGGACCTCCCGCGGAGCCTGAGTCGCTGGCGGCTGCTCACCGAGGACGCGAACACGATGCGCGAGGTCAACAACGCGATCTTCGACGACATCTTCTGGGTCCACCTGGCCTACCTCTCCACTGGCGGCATCGAGAACCTGCGGCGGCTGCTGGGGCCGCACCCTGAGCACGGCGCGCTGCTCGCAGCCTTCGAGACGATCGACCGGGGTCGCGCGGTGCTCGTGGACGCCGCGGCACCGGAGGGTGCCCGACGGACCGCCGCCGACCTGGTCTGGGCGGGGAACCTCGCTCTCCTGCGACACGAGCAGCGCTCCGTGGTCCAACCGCTCTTCGACCGCCTGTCTGGCACCTTCGCCCGACTGGCCTCGATGGGCTCGACGACCACCTTCGAGGTACGCGGTCTCCGGCAGGAGGTCAGGTACTTCACGTCGTTCTCCGCGTACTCGCTGACGGGCGGTCTCGCAGCCGCGCTGCGGGCGGGCTCGGTCCCCAGGATCACCCGCTTCGAGGACCGTTGGCGCTGGCTGGAGGGCAGCGTCGTCCCTCGTTTCCGACGGTTCGACGCCGACCCCGGCCTGGTGGACGGGACGCTGGGGCGCGTCATCGACGACGCGAGGAGGTTCGCCGACACCCCGTGCATCGTCCCGGGCTGACACCCATTTCCCCGACTTCGTCTGTCGTGGTGCCGCGACACGCCGTGCTTCGCCGGCCAAACCAGCGTCCCGACAGGCGAAGTGGGGTGAGGGGAGCTCAGCCGGGGATCGCCGGGAGGCGGGTCAGTGCGTCCGCCACCGACTGCTGCAATTCGGTGTCCTCCCAGGTGTGGTCGACCAGGTCGCCCCGCAGGTAGGCGTCATATGCCGGGAGGTCGAGGTGGCCGTGACCGCACAGGGCCGTGAGGATCACTTTCTCCTCGCCGGTCTCGATGCAGGCGATCGCCTCGTCGATGGCCGCGGCGAGGGCGTGGGTGGGCTCGGGCGCGGGCACGATGCCCTCGGTTCGGGCGAAGAGCACCCCTGCCGCGAAACAGTCCCTCTGGGTCTTCGCGATGGCCTCGATGTGGCCCTCCTCGTAGAGGTGGCTGATGAGGGGGCTCATGCCGTGGTAGCGCAGCCCCCCCGCGTGGATCGGGTCGGGGATGAAGTCGTGGCCAAGCGTGTGCATCTTCATCATCGGGGTGAGGCCGGCGACGTCGCCGAAGTCGTAGGCGTAGGTGCCCTGGGTCAACGACGGGCAGGATGCCGGTTCCACCGCGCGGATCACCGGGCCGGACCCGGTGGCGAACGTCTCGCGCAGGAACGGGAAGGTGAGGCCGCCGAAGTTGGAGCCACCCCCTGTGCAGCCGACGATCAGGTCGACGGTCTCGCCGATCTTCGCCAGCTGGAGCAGCGTCTCCTCGCCAATGATGGTCTGGTGCAGGAGCACGTGGTTGAGCACCGATCCGAGGGCGTAGTTCGCGGTGGGGTCCTGGGCGGCGACCTCCACGGCCTCGCTGATCGCGACGCCGAGCGAGCCGGGGGAGTCCGGGTTCGCGGCGAGGACAGCGCGACCCGCCTCGGTGAGGTCGGACGGGCTCGGGTGCACGGTGCCACCGAAGGTCTCCATCATCATCTTGCGGTAGGGCTTCGCGTCATAGCTCGCGCGCACCTGCCAGATCTCGCACTCGAGCCCGAACTGGGCGCACGCAAAGGCGAGAGAACTGCCCCACTGACCCGCACCGGTCTCGCTGGTCAGTCGCCGCACACCAGCCTTGGCGTTGTAGTAGGCCTGCGCTACGGCCGTGTTGGGCTTGTGTGATCCCGCCGGGGAGACGCCTTCGTACTTGTAGTAGATCCGCGCCGGCGTGCCCAGTGCCTTCTCCAACCGGTGCGCACGGAAGAGGGGCGAGGGCCGCCAGAGGCGGTAGACGTCCTGCACCTCCTGCGGGATGTCGATGTACTGCTCGCTCGACACCTCCTGGGCGATGAGGTCCATCGGGAAGATCGCGGC